>JBBQDE010000437.1:0-2472 GCA_038319425.1 Gemmatimonadales bacterium | reverse complement strand
GACGTTCGATCCCGCTCTCGTCGACGACGATCGCGTGACGATGGCAGTGCAGGTGAACGGCAAGACGCGCGGCACGATCTCGGTGACGAAGACCGCGAAGCAAGACGACGCGATGGCCGCGCTGATGGCCGACCCCGGGCTGGCGAAGTTCCTCTCGGCCACGCCGAAGCGGATCATCTTCGTGCCCGGACGGCTGATCAATGTGATCGTGGCGACGGAGAAAGTGAAAGGGTGAGCACGTGAAAACGGAACAGGCACACCAGACTCATGCCGGTGTGCCCGCGCTTTCACTTTTCACCTTTCACCTTTTCACCTTTTCACCTTTTCACCCACTCCCCCTCTCAGAATCGCACGCCCACCGTCAACGGCAGCGTGATCACCGGTCGGCCGTCCGCCAGCATCAGGTGCAGGCGGGCCTCTCCCGTCGCCGAAAAGCCGGTGAGCGGAATCTCGATGCCCGTGCCGACGTTCGCGCCGGGCCGCGTGCCGTAGCCCGTGCCGCTGTAGATCGCGATGCCGCCTGTGAGAAACGTGTTCATCGGCGACTGCTGCATCTTGTACACGATGGTCGAGCCCAGCGACCAGAGATTCACGTTGTCGCCGGTGGTGCGCCCCGACTTGAGCGGGAAGCGCTGATAGAGCAGCTCGCCGCGCAACGCGTACGGCTGGCCCGTGACGCCGTATTCCACGAGGCCGCCGAACATGTAGCCCGCGGCATGGTCATCGGCGAGCGCGCCGATGGGAATCGTGATCCCGGCCGTGCCGCCGAAGATCGGCGTGTACATGTTGCCGGCGGGCATGCTGCCGGGGCCGGAGACCTGGGCGGCGGCCGGCGCGGCGAGCGCCGCGCTGGTCGCGAGAATGACGGAGAGAGTTCGGATGCGCATGCAGCGAAGGGTAGTGGGAGCCCGCGGACCGGGCAACGCGACGTGGATCACAACATCTTCGCGATCCACTCGCCAACGAAATATCCCACCATCGCCACGCCGAGCCCAACGACGAACATGTCGAGCCCGGAACGGAACACGCTGCGTCCGGTGAACACCGATCGCGCCGCTCCCACCATCCAGTGCGACAACATCGAGACGGCGAACGACACAATCACCGCCGTAGGCCCAGAGAACAGGAAGAACGGCATCACGGGAATGAGCGCTCCCACCGCCGTCGCCACGCCGGTGATCCATGCTTCGCGCATCGGCGACGTCGCCGACTCGCTGATGCCGAGCTCCTCCTGCACCTGCTCGGCGAGCATCTTCTCCGGGTCGGCCATCACCTGCGTGGCGATCCGGAAGGCCGAGTCGCGATCCATCCCCTTCGCCTCGTAGATCAACGCGAGCTCGTCGCGCTCGATCTCCGGCATCATCGCGACCTCGTCGCGCTCCATCGCGATCTCGTGCGCGTACACCTCGCGCTCGCTCTGCGCGGCGAGATAGCCGCTGGAGCCCATCGAGAGCGCGTCGGCGATGAGACCGGCGACGCCCGCGACGATCACGTGGTGATACGTGTCCGCGCCGGAGACCGTGGCGCCGATCACGCCGGCCACGAGGCCGAAGTTCGCCGTGAGCCCATCGTTGAACCCGTACACCAGGTTCCGCAGGAGACCCCCGGCGCCCGTCTTGTGCCAGGGCTCGCCGCTGCGTCCCGCGATCGCGTTCAGCGTGGTCGCGTGCTCCGCCGATTCCTTGGCGAGCACCAGCGCCTCCTCGCGGCCGGCCACGCCGTTGCCCGTGATGCGATGCATGTCGAGATACGCCTTCACCTCGCGCCCCTCCTCGGCCAGCAGCATCGGCAGGAGGAACCCGGGCCCGAACGTTCGGCCGAGCATCGCGAGCAGACGCGTTCGCGCCGTGGGGCGGTGCGCGCCCGGCGACCGGCCGTGCTGCGCGAGCAGCGCGGACCAGATCTCGAGGTGCCGGTCCTCCACCTCGGCGAGGCGGCGGTAGATGTGCTGCTTCGTGGCGTCCGGCTCGGACTGGGCGAGCACGCGATAGAGGAAGGCGGCGTCGGCCTCGTCCTGCCAGTGGTGGTGGAAGGAGTCCAGGTCGGGAGCGCCGGCCGGCGTGACGGGTGCGGTAGTCGTGGCCATGGAGGAAATATAGAATGGCCCGGCAGGTCGATGGCCATCGAGGCGGCAAACCTTTCCTGGGCAGGCCGTGTCAGACCAGGCAACCGACCCACCGATCCCTGAGGCACTCCCATGCGACGCATTCAGCTCTTGGCTCTCGCCGCGACCGCGGCCCTCACCCCGCTCCCCGCTGGCGCACAGGTCTATTCGCGGCCCGACGTCCAGATCCTGCGCGCCCCACGCGCGCGAATCGAGTCGGAATTCGGCGATGAGAACCGCGCGGCGATCGGCATCGCCACCACCGCCACGGGCACGCTGCGCGACACGCTTGGGCTGATGATCACCATGGTCACGAAGAACAGCCCCGCTGAGCGGGCCGGCCTCGAGGAAGGCAATCGCGTTCAGGC
>JBBQDE010000436.1:0-2478 GCA_038319425.1 Gemmatimonadales bacterium | reverse complement strand
ACGTCGCGGAAGTACTCGGCGACGGTGAGGCCGGTGAGCCCCACGCGGAGACGCGCTCCAGGTGGCTCGTTCATCTGTCCGTAGATGAGCGCGACCTTGTCGAGGATGTTCGCTTCCTTGAACTCGAGATAGAGGTCGTTGCCCTCGCGCGTGCGCTCACCCACGCCGCAGAACACGGACTTGCCGCCGTGCTCCTTCGCGATGTTGTTGATGAGCTCCTGAATGACGACCGTCTTGCCCACGCCCGCGCCACCGAAGAGCCCGATCTTGCCGCCCTTGACGAACGGCGCGATCAGGTCGACCACCTTGATCCCCGTCTCGAAGATCTCGGTCTTCGGCTCGAGGTTCACGAAGTCCGGGCGCTTGCGGTGGATCGGCCAGCGCAGCGCATCCTTCGGGATGGCGGCGCCGTTGTCGATCGGCTCGCCGAGCACGTTGAGGATACGGCCCAGCGGCACGGTGCCGACCGGAACGGAGATCGGACCGCCGGTGTCGATCACTTCCATCCCGCGAACGACGGCGTCCGTGGTGCTCATGGCGACGGCGCGCACCTGGTTGCGGCCGATGTGCTGCTGCACCTCGACCGTCACGCGGATCTCCTGGCCGGAGTCCGTGGTCGCGTGGATCTCGAGTGCGTTGTACAGCTCGGGGAGGTGTCCCGAGTCGAACGAGACATCGAGCACCGGGCCGATGACCTGGACGACCTTTCCGACTTGCTTGGTTTCGATTGCGGTAGCCATGGCTATCCCTGGAGAGCGGCAGCGCCGCCGACGATTTCGGCGATCTCCTGCGTGATCTGCGCCTGACGGGCGCGGTTGTAGGTGCGGCGAAGCACGTTGAGGATGTCGCCGGCATTGTCGGTGGCGTTCTTCATCGCGGTGCGGCGGGCCGACTGCTCGCCAGCCACGGTCTCCACGAGCGCGCGATACACGGCGTTGCGGACGTACGACGGCAGCAGCTCGGTGAGGATCGACTCGGCATTCGGAAACAGCAGGTAGTCGCGCTGCACTCCCCCCTCCTTCGCGGTCGGTGGCGTGACCGGCAGCACCTGGTCCGTCATCGGGGGGGTGCTGAGCGCCGAGACGAACTTGGCGTAGGTGACGTACACCCCGTCCAACTCTCCCGCGATGTACTCCGCCATCAAGGCATCGACGATCTCGGCGGCATTCTCCGCCGTCGGGCGATCGGTGACATCGATGCGCTGCGAGGTGAGCTCGCGGCCCACGTACTTGAAGTAGCCGATGCCCTTCTTGCCGATCACGTGCACTTCGACCTTGGCGCCCGCACGCTCGAGCTCCGCGATCTTCGCCCGCGCCGCCTTGATGAGGTTGGCGTTGAATCCGCCGGCCAGCCCGCGATTGCTCGTGAGCACGACGAGCGCGACGCGATGCTGCTGCGCCGGCTGCCGGAGGAGCGGAAACCGCTCCGCCAGGTCGGACGAATAGAGGCTGGAGATGACGTCGGCGAGCGCGAGCGCGTACGGACGCGCCGCGACCACGCGGTCCTGTGCCCGCTTCATCTTCGAGGTCGCGACCATCTCCATCGTGCGCGTGATCTTGCGCGTGTTCTCGACGGACTTGATGCGGCCCTTGAGCTCGCGCCCTTTCGCCATGCTAGAGGCTCTTCGCTGGCAACTTCTCCGCGCCACCGCCCGCGACCTTCTTGTACTCGTCGATCGCGCGCTTGAAGTCCGCCTCGGTCTCCTTGGAAAGCGCCTTCTCGGTGCGAATGCGCTCGCCCACCTGCGGATACTGCGTGGCCATGAACTCGTGGAATCCCTTCTCCCACTCGCGAATCGCCGCGACGTCCACGTCGTCGATGTAGCCGTTGGCGACCGCGTACAGGATCATGACCTGCTGCTCGACGCGCATCGGCTCGTACTGGCCCTGCTTGAGGATCTCGACCGTGCGGGCACCGCGCTCGAGCTGCTTCTTCGTCGCGGCATCGAGGTCGGACGCGAACGAGGCGAAGGCCTCGAGCTCGCGATACTGCGCGAGGTCGAGACGGAGCCGGCCGGCCACCGCCTTCATCGCCTTGATCTGCGCGGAGCCACCGACTCGGCTCACCGAGATGCCGACGTTCACCGCGGGGCGCACGCCGGCGTAGAACAGGTCCGCCTCGAGGAAGATCTGGCCGTCCGTGATCGAGATGACGTTCGTCGGGATGTAGGCGGACACGTCGCCCGCCTGGGTCTCGATGATCGGCAGCGCGGTAAGCGAGCCGCCCGGCTTGAGAATGATCTTGCCGTCCACCACGGACGGATCCTCGGACAGCTTCGCGGCGCGCTCGAGCAGGCGGGAGTGGAGATAGAAGACGTCGCCCGGAAATGCTTCGCGTCCCGGTGGGCGCCGCAGCACGAGCGAGAGCTGGCGGTATGCGGCGGCCTGCTTCGAGAGGTCGTCGTACACGCACAGCGTCGGCTTGCCTTCGTTGTACATGAAGAACTCGGCCATCGCGGCACCCGAGTAGGGCGCGATG
>JBBQDE010000435.1:0-2481 GCA_038319425.1 Gemmatimonadales bacterium | reverse complement strand
ACCGGCCATCATAGTTCTGCGGGTTCCACACGCCGCCGCCGGACTGCGGTACCTGCACTGGCGAGTCGTCCACGATGTACGACGGGGGCCGGCCGTTCTGCACGGCGTCGGCGTAGACGATCGGCTTGAAGGTGGAGCCGGGCTGCCGGAGCGCCTGGGTCGCGCGGTTGAACTTGGAGTCGTCGAAGTCGCGGCCACCCACCAGCGCGCGCACCGCGCCGGTGCGCGGATCCATCGCGATGAAGGCCCCCTGGAGATAGGGGGAGTTGCCCGCGGCCGGCTCGCCGACGCGGCTCGACGCCTTGGCGACGTACGCCTCGAACGTGGTGTGGGTGTACGCGCCGTAGCGGCCGGACTCCACCGCCTTGAGCTGGTTCTCCAGCGCGCGCTCGGCGGCCGACTGAAGGTCGACGTCGAGCGTGGTGTAGACCTTGAGTCCCTGCTCGTAGAGTCGCTGCCCGAACTGCTGCTCGAGCTGCTGCCGCACCCACTCCACGAAGTACGGCGCCACGTCACCCGCTTCCGACTTGCGCGCGAGCTGGAGCGGATACGCCTTGGCAAGGCTCGCGTCGGCGTCGCTGATCGCGCCCTGGTCGCGCATGATCTCGATCACGGTATTGCGGCGCTGGATCGCGCGCTCCGGCGAGCGGCGCGGATTGTACCGCTCGGGCGCCTTGGGCAGGCCGGCGAGCGTGGCCGCCTCCGCCACGTTCAGGTCGCGCGCCGATTTCCCGAAGTAGCGCTGCGACGCGGTCTCCACACCGAACGACTGGTTGCCGAGCGCGATCTGATTGAGGTAGAGCTCGAGGATCTTCTCCTTCGAGTACTTCGCCTCGATCGCGCGCGCGACCTTGGCTTCCTTCAGCTTGCGGACGAGCGACTTCTCACGCGAGAGCCGCTCGGGGAAGATGTTCCGCGCGAGCTGCATCGTGATCGTCGAGAAGCCTTCGGCGAAGCTCCGCTTCTTGACGTCGGCGAGGATCGCGCCCGGGATGCGACGGAAGTCCACTCCCTTGTGCTCGTAGAAGCGCTTGTCCTCGGTGAGGACGAAGGCGCTGCGGACCATCGGGGGAATCTGGTCGAGCTTGAGCAGCGTCCGGCGCTCGAGGCCGAGCTCGGCGATGAAGCGGCCGTCCGCCGCGAACAGCTTCGACGTCTGCCGCGGCTGATACTCCTCCAGCACGTCCACCGACGGACAGGCGCCGGCGCGGCAGACAAGCGCCCAACTCGAGTACAGGAGCCCGACGACGAACGCGATCGCGAACACGAGCGCGATCCCGAGGAAGCGCGAGAACTTGGGATGTCGCCGGCGGAAGTTCCGGGAGAATGGGAGGTCCATCGATTCTCGACTGAGGTCCTGGCCGGCGTGACGGGCGCCACGCGGGACCATTACGGAGGGAAGGTTAACGCGATGCCACAGCCGGCACCAACGAGTGGCGGCCGCGCGTCGCCTGACAATTCGACACCCATGGGTCTAGTTTTGTGCCATGCAGACGACTGGAGTGCTCGAAGAGCTTCACTGGCGCGGTTTGGTGTCCCAGCACACAGACGGGGTCCCGGCTCTGCTTGCCGGGCCACCGGCGTCCGCTTACATCGGCTTCGATCCCACCGGGAGCAGCCTGCATGTCGGGAGTCTCGTCGTGATCATGATCCTCGTGCACCTGCAGCGGCACGGGCATCGGCCGGTCGCGCTCGTCGGTGGCGGCACCGGGATGATCGGCGACCCGAGCGGGAAGGTGAACGAGCGGCAGCTCCTGTCGGACGAGCAGGTGGCGGCGAACGCGGCCGGCATCCGTGCGCAGCTCGAGCGCTTTCTCGCGTTCGACGGGCCGAGCGCCGCCCGGATGCGCAACAACGCCGACTGGCTCAACACGCTCCCACTGGTGGAGTTTCTCCGCGACACGGGGAAGCACTTCACCGTGAACTACATGCTGCAGAAGGATTCGGTGAAGTCGCGCATGGACGCCGGCATCTCGTTCACCGAATTCTCGTACATGCTGCTCCAGGCGTACGACTTCCTGGAGCTGCGGCGACGCGACGGGGTGACGCTGCAGCTCGGCGGCACGGAGCAGTGGGGAAACATCACCGCGGGGATCGAGCTGATTCGTCGCGTGGACGGCGCGGAAGCGCACGGCCTCACGGTGCCGCTGCTCATGACGTCGTCCGGGACGAAGTTCGGGAAGACCGAGGCGGGCGCGGTGTGGCTGGACGCCGCGCGCACGTCGCCGTACGCGTTCTACCAGTTCTGGCTGGGCGCGGAGGATCACGACGTCGGCCGGTACCTGCGCTTCTTCACCCTGCTCTCCCGCGCCGAGATCGAGGCGCTCGATGCGGCGACGGCCTCGGCGCCGGAGTCGCGCGCGGCGCAAGCGGCGCTCGCCCGCGACGTCACGCGGCGCGTGCACGGCGAGTCCGCGCTGGATGCGGCCGAGCAGGTGTCGACATTCTTCTTCGGCGGCCTCGATCCCCGCGAGCTCACCG
>JBBQDE010000434.1:0-2494 GCA_038319425.1 Gemmatimonadales bacterium | reverse complement strand
GAAGGGGCTGATCTTGCTCACCCCGCGCTCCCGATAGATGTCGTGCTGCTCCTCGAAG
The DNA here is from genome assembly GCA_038319425.1 of Gemmatimonadales bacterium. Lineage (GTDB taxonomy): Bacteria > Gemmatimonadota > Gemmatimonadetes > Gemmatimonadales > Gemmatimonadaceae > AG11. The sequence continues at coordinate 2,436 of JBBQDE010000434.1, read as the reverse complement.
CTCTTCAACCCGCCGATCCCACTGCCGACGATCACGCCGGTGCGGTCGACGTCGAAGCCGCCGTTCCCGAACCCGGCATCGTTCATCGCCTCGACCGAAGCGGCGACCGCATACTGGGTGTACTGGTCCGCCCGCTTCGCCTCCTTCCGCTCCATCGCGGCAAGCGGATCGAATCCCTTCACCTCGCAGGCGAAGCGCACGGGGAAGGCGGCGGCGTCGAACTTGGTGATGTTCGTCGCGCCGGACACGCCGTCCCGCATGGAACGCCAGGTCGTCGCCACGTCGTTTCCGACCGGCGTTACGGCACCGAGACCAGTGACGACGACCCGACGCCGCATTAGGCGCCGACCTTCGTGTTCAGGTAGGCGACGGCATCGCCGACGGTGCGCATCTTCTCAGCGTCCTCGTCCGGGATGTCGATGTTGAACTCCTTCTCGAACTCCATCACCAGCTCGACGATGTCGAGGCTGTCGGCGCCGAGATCCTCGATGAAGCTCGCTTCGTCGGTCATCTTGTCGCGCTCGACTCCAAGCTCCTTCTCGATGATGTCACGGACCTTCTGGGCGTTGTCAGCCATGAGTCGGGCTCCTGTAGTGTTTTTGAACGCGGGAAAGTTAGCCAAAGTTCGTACGAAATGTCACGTCGTCGCGGCGCTTCCGGGACGGCAGCCGGACCGGTCACATCACCATGCCGCCGTCGACCACGAAGGTCTGTCCGGTGATGTAGGAAGCGTAGTCTGATGCAAGGAAGGTGACCACACCCGCGATGTCGCGCGGGGAGCCGAGTCGCTCGAGCGGAATCTGTCCCGAGAGCGCGGCCCGGGCCTCCGGGGTCATGGCGGCGGTCATGTCGGTCTCGATGAACCCGGGCGCCACGGCGTTCACCAATACGTTGCGCGAGCCGAGCTCCTTCGCCACCGATTTGGTGAGCCCGATGAGCCCCGCCTTGCTGGCCGCGTAGTTCGCCTGCCCCTTGTTGCCCGTGATACCGACGATGCTGGCGATGTTGATGATGCGGCCCCAGCGCCGCTTGATCATGCCACGGGACGCGGCGCGGATCGCGAGGAACGCGCCCCGGAGGTTGGCGTCGATCACCGTATCCCAGTCGTCGTCCTTGATGCGAAAGAGGATGTTGTCGCGCGTGAGGCCGGCGTTGTTGACGAGGATGTCCACGTGGCCGAACGCCTGCTCCACCGACTCGACGAGCGCGGCAATGGACGCGGGATCCCCGACGTCGGCGGCGAATCCCTTCGCGGTGGGCGCCACGGCGGCTGCCGCTTCCGTTGCCTTGGCCTGATCGCGCCCCACCACGGCGACGCGGGCACCGGCGCCGGCGAGCGCGTCGGCGATGGCCCGCCCGATGCCGCGCGTGCTGCCGGTGACGATCGCCGTGCGGCCCGACAGATCGATGTTCATGCGGTCACCGCGGTGACGAGGGTGAACAGCGCGTCCACGTCCGCCGCCGTTCCGCACGACACGACCGTGAGCGCGGGGGCGATTTTCTTCGCGAGTCCCTTGAGCACGGTGCCCGGTCCCATCTCCACGTACAGTGCCCCCGGATGGAGCGCGGCGATGTGCTCGAGTTCGCGCGCCCACTGCACCGGCGACGTGAGCTGCTCCACGAGGAGTCGGCGCGCAAGCGCGGCGCTGCCAACAGGTTGTCCGTTCACGTTCGCGTGCACCGGGAAGCGCGGATCGCCGAAGTGCGCGAGATCGAGCGCCTCCTCCAGGCCGGCCGCGGCGTCGGCCATGAGGGGCGAGTGAAACGCACCACTCACGGGAAGCCGGATCGCCTTGGCCCCCGCCTCCTTTGCCAGAACCATCGCTCGCTCCACGCCGGCGATCTCGCCGCTGATGACGACTTGGCCGGGCGCGTTGAAGTTCGCCGGGACGACGAGGGCGGCGTCGGCGCTGGCCTGCTCGCAGATGCGCTCGATCGGGCGCGTCGGCGTGCCGAGAATCGCCGCCATCGCCCCCGGTCGTCGCTGACCCGCCTCGAACATCAGCTCGCCGCGCCGGCGCACCAGTCGCACCGCCTCCGGCAGCGACAGCGCGTCCGACGCGTGGTACGCCGTGAACTCGCCCAGCGAATGGCCGGCGGCGGCGACGATCGACGTCCCCAGTACCTCGCGCACCACGGCCCACACCGCGGCGCCGTGGGTGAGCAGCGCAGGCTGGGCGTTGTGGGTGAGCGTCAGCTCGGCGGCTGGTCCCGCGAAGCAGAGCGTCGAGAGCGGCGCGCCGACCGCGGCGTCCGCCGCGGTGAACACATCGCGCGCGGCCGGGAATCGCTCGACCAGATCCTTTCCCATGCCGGGCGTCTGCGAGCCCTGTCCCGGAAACAGCAACACGACGTTCCGCATGGCTAGAAGCGAACGACCATCGAGCCCCACGTGAAGCCGGCGCCGAAGGCGACGAGCAGCGCCGTGGTGCCTTC
>JBBQDE010000433.1:0-2496 GCA_038319425.1 Gemmatimonadales bacterium | reverse complement strand
CGCGTCGAGAGGGGTCGGCTCACCCCCGAACGCTAGCGACATGACCTGTCAGGACAATGACAGGTGCGGCGAGGGGAGACTGTTCCCCACCGCACCGGAGCGCGGGAACACGACCGAGGCGCGGGCCCCGTGCCCCGGTTCCGAGGCCAGGCTCAGCCTCGCGTCGTGGACGGACGCAATCCACTGGGCGATCGAGAGGCCGAGCCCGGCGCCGCCGTCGCGCGGCCGCGATGCGTCGCCGCGATAGAAGCGCTCGAACACGTGCGGCAGCTGCTCGGCCGGGATGCCGCAGCCGGTGTCCTCCACCGTGAGCGTCGGGCTCGGCAGCGGCTGCACGCGGACGCGCACCGTCCCGCCCGAGGGCGTGAACTTCACCGCGTTGTCGAGCAGCACGACCACGAGCTCGCGCACCAGGGCCGCGTCGCCCATCACGGGCGTCTCCTCGAACTCCTCCACCGCCAGCTCCACGCCCGCCGCCTGCGCCAGCGTGCGCACGGAGACCGCCGCATCGATCACGACGTCGTCGAGGAAGAATCGTTCCCGTGCCACGGGCCGCTCGCCGGCGTCGGCGCGCGCCAGCGTGAGGAGGTCGTCCACCACGCGACCCAGCCGGTTCGCCTCGTGACCCATGCCGCGCAGCGCGGCGGCGTAATCGGCCGGCGACCGCGGTGCCTGGAGGGCGACATCAGCTCGCGTGCGCATCACGGCGATGGGCGTGCGAAGCTCGTGCGCGGCGTCGGCCATGAACCGCCGCGTGTACGCGATGGATCGCTCCACCGGCGCGGTGGACTTCCGCACGAGGAAATATCCTCCCGCCAGCACCAGCACCACGGCCGCGAGTGCCACACTCCCGAACGCGGCGATCAGCTCGGCATAGCGGTCGGCCAGCTCCACCTGGTCGGCCACCACGACCGCCACCAGCATCTGCCCGGACGCCAGGCGGAACTTCTCGGCGTGCAGGGACAGCGTGCGATCGTTCCCGATGTCCTTCTCGGTGCCGAAGACGCTGTCCGCCGCGGCGTGGCGCGCGGCAGACCGGATCCAGTGGGTGGCGGATTCGGGCTTGATCGGAACGCCGGCGCTGTCGAGCAGGTAGAGCACGCGCTCGGGGATGTGCAGCTCGTCCACCGCGTCCACCACGTCGCCGGTCGCGCTCCTGGATTCGCGCTCCCGGATGCGCGCCGCGCGCACGAGCTCTCGCGTCGCATCGGTGAGGGAGTCCCGCAGCTCCCGCTTGAACTGTGCGTGAATCACCCCGTACAGCCCGCCGCCGAGCAGGAGCAGGATGAGCCCGAAGGTGGCGGCGTACCATGCCGTGAGGCGCCGCCGCAGACGCACCAGCGGCTGGACGGCGGGACGTCCCGTCACACGCCCAGGCGGTAGCCCGCGCCGCGCATCGTGTGGATCAGCTTTGGCTCGAAGTCATCGTCGAGCTTTCGCCGAAGCCGGCGCACCAGCACCTCGAGCACGTTGGTGAACGGGTCGTGGTTGTCGTCCCACACGTGCGCCGTGATCATCGCGCGATCGAGCACCTGGTCCGGATGCAGCGCGAAGCACTCGAGGAGGGCGAATTCCTTGGCCGTCAGCTCGATGACGCGGCCGCCTCGCTGCGCGCGGCGCGCGGCGAGGTCGATCTCGAGATCGGCGACCCGTACGCTGCGCGGCGCGAGCGCCGGCCGGCGCCGTGCCACGGCGCGCACGCGCGCCAGCAGCTCCTGCAGCGCGAACGGCTTCGTGAGATAGTCGTCCGCACCTGCGTCGAGGCCCGTGACGCGATCGTCCACCGCGTCGCGGGCGGTCAGCATGAGGATCGGCATGGTGCCGCCGTCCCGTCGCAGTGCGCGGCATAGTTCGAAGCCGGAGCCCCCGGGCAGCATGACGTCGAGGATCAGCACATCCTGTGTCTCGCTGCGCGCGGCCTGCAGCCCGTCGGCGAAGGTGCCGGCGATCGACACGCGGGCGCCGACCTCGCGCAGCCCCATCGCCACTTCGCGCGCCAGCTCGGCGTCGTCTTCAACGAGGAGCACTCGCATCAACGGTCCAGGGGTGGGGCCAGGCATCCTGCGGTGAGAAGAGGACGACGAATGTGGTGCGCTGGTGAACTTGCCATGCGTGCGTGCGGGCCGCCATCGTTGGAGCTCATCCACTCCGGAGCAGTGCATGCCTCGTCCGTCCTCGTTCCTCCTGCTCGGCGCGCTCGCCGCGCTTCCACTCGGCGCCCAGCAGCCCCGGCCACTCGCCCCGCAGCAAAAGCTCGCACGCGAGGTGTACCGGGAGCTGATCGAGATCAACACCGCCGATTCGGTGGGCTCGGTGACGCGGGCCGCGGAGGCGATGGCCCGGCGCTTTCGCGCGGCGGGATTCCCCGCGCGCGACGTGCAGCTGCTGGTGCCGGCCGGCAAGCCGACCAAGGGCAACCTCGTGGTGCGCTACCGCGGCCGTGGCGGTCCGGGTGCGGCGAAGCCGATCCTGCTGCTCGCGCATCTCGACGTGGTG
>JBBQDE010000432.1:0-2535 GCA_038319425.1 Gemmatimonadales bacterium | reverse complement strand
CTTGGCCAGAATCGTCTGATTCACGATCGCCGCGCCGTCCACGAACCAGCCGATGACCCCGATGTCGGCCCAGGACAGGGTCGGGTAGTTGAAGATGCTGGAGTACTTGGCGGTGCCGTCGAGCAGCTGTTGAATGAGCTCGGACCGGTCGACGCCGAGCGTCTCCGCCCCGCAGTAGATGTAGAGCCCGTGGCCGGCCTCGTCCTGCACCTTGGCGATCAGGGAGACTTTACGTCTCAGCGACGGCGCCCGAGTTATCCAATTGCCCTCCGGCAGCATGCCGACGATCTCGGAGTGGGCGTGCTGGGACATCATGCGCACGAGCTGCCGCCGGTACTTCTCCGGCATCCAGTCCTTGGGCTCGATGCTTTCTCCCGACGCGATGCGGGCCTCGAAGGCGGCAACCGCGGCCGGATCGTCGGCGGGGAAGGTGCGAGTCTGAGTCATCGTGGTCGGCTCCATCGGGCGCGGCGTGCGCCGGAACGTGTCCGGAACGCCATGGCTGGCAACGGCTTGTCTCGGCGCATTCAATCTACACCGCCACCGCGAAAACGGACAATCGACGTTCCCCGCTCCGCCCCTCTATCTTCCGTGTCATGTTGACCAGACCGGACACCCCCGGCACCAGCGTCGCCGGCGGCGACGTGACCGTCACCGTGGCCGACGGCATCGGCACCGTGCGCTTTGGACATCCCAAGGGAAACTCGCTCCCTGGCGCGTTGCTCACGCGGCTTGCCGAAGCGATCTCCTGGATCGGCAAGGATCCCGCCGCCCGCGTAATGGTGTTGCGCAGCGAGGGCACGGGCCCGTTCTGCGCCGGCGCGTCGTTCGACGAGCTCGTGGGGATCAGCGACGCGCGCGGCGGCGAGGAGTTCTTCAGCGGCTTCGCGCGGGTGATCCTCGCGATGATCCGTGCGCCCCAGTTCGTGCTCGTGCGCGTGCAGGGCCGTATGGCCGGCGGCGGCGTCGGCATCGCCGCGGCGGGCGACTACACCTTCGCCGTGCGGAGCGCGTCCGCGAAGCTGAGCGAGCTCACCGTCGGCATCGGGCCGTTCGTCGTCGGTCCGGTGATCGGCCGGCGCATCGGACAGGGACCGTATGCCGCGATGTCGGTGGATGCGGACTGGCGCGACGCGGACTGGTGCGAGCGGCACGGGCTCTACGCGCGCGTGTTCGACGATGCGGCCGTGATGGACGCGGAGCTGAATGGCCTGGCGGGTACGCTGGCCGCGTCGAACCCGGCGGCGATGTCGGCGATGAAGCAGGTCTTCTGGCAGGGCACCGAGGACTGGAACGCGCTGCTGGGCGAGCGGGCGCGGATGAGCGGGTCGCTGGTGCTCTCGGAGTTCACGCGGGCGGCGATCGCGAAGTTCAGGGCGCGCGGCTGACGCGGCGGCGGATCAGCCGCCCGCGGTCGCCCTCATCGCATCCTCGACGCTCACGGCGAAATCCCGGTCCCGTGCATGCCGCGTGGCCGTGAACGCCGCCGGCTCGAGCGCCGCCGCCGCCTCGAGCAGCGTCGCCACGTCGAACGGCACTCCTTCCACGCGGGCGAGGTATTCCTCCACCGCCGTGAGGTACCCCATCATCCCACCCAGCTCGGTGGGACAGTAGGCTTTTCCGGCCGCGCGAAGCGCTTCGGTACCTGCGGCGTGGTCCGGCATCACGAGATTCTCCGACCCGCAGACGACGCGCAGGCGCGCATTCTCGCCGATGAGCGCGACGGCCGCGGCATCGAGCGAGCCGCCCGACGCATTCACGGCCACGGCATCCATCGGGCGGCGCAGGAACTCCACCTTCTGATCCGGCGCGAACATCGCCACGCCGAGCGCCGCCACTTCAGCGCGGCGCACGGGGTCGGACTCCAGCGCGAGCAGCGTGGTGCCGCGCTCGCGCAGTTTGCCAATGAGGTGCATGCCGATGTTGCCGCAGCCGATCAGCCCAACCGTCGCGCGCTCGAGCGGGATGTCGAACGCGCGGAGCATCCCGGCCAGCACGTGATAGTTGCCTTCACCCGTGGGCTTCGAGGTGTCGGCGACGACGCTGCCCTTGAACTGGCGGTTCAGGTATTCGAGCGACTGGGTGCGGCCGTCCGACATGACGCCATGGCCGAGGTCCTGCCCCGTGGTGAGCCGGAAGCCGGCCCGTGCCTCGACGTCCCTGAAGCACGCGATCGCGAACTCGAGCAGCTCGAAGTCGCGCCGCTGTCCGACGCGCGCGTCGGGTGTGGGGTGCAGCACGCACTTGCCGCCCACGATGCGTCCCGCCTCGCGCCGCGCGAGCGGCCCGCCCACGCCGATGAGCCGCGACCAGTGGACCTTCTCCTCCATGCCGATGGCCAACCCCACCGCTTCGCGATCGCTGTCGAAGCCCGGCGGCGACGTGCGCGCCTCCGGCGCGATGCGGAATCCGCCCAGCGAGAGCTTCTGCGAGCCCGGCTCGGCATGCGTCGCGATGCTCAGCCGCCAGCGCGTGAACGGATGCACGTACCGGTAGACCCACAGGCGTGGCGGGGCTGACGAGAGATCGGGCGCC
>JBBQDE010000431.1:0-2538 GCA_038319425.1 Gemmatimonadales bacterium | reverse complement strand
TCCACCACCTGCCGCGACATCAGCGCGAAGTCGCCGGAGTCGAGCGGGAGCCGCGTGTCGGCGAGTGACGACAGCAGACGGTAGAACACGAAGTAGCTGAGCCGCAGCGGCCAGCTCTCCTTCCGCTTCACGCGCTGCGCGTACACCACGTCGAACCCCTCGCGATGCTTCGCCAGCAGCGCGGGTATCGCTTCGGGACGGTCCTGCAGGTCGCCGTCCATCGCCACCACCACGTCGCCGGAGACGAAGTCGAGCCCGGCGCTCAAGGCCGCCTGGTGACCGAAGTTGCGCGACAACGCCACCACTACGATTCGCGGATCGTGACGCGCCGCCGCATGCAGCATCTCCAGCGTCCGGTCGCGGCTGCCGTCGTCCACCAGCACCATCTCGTGCGGGCCGCCGTGAATGGAATCGAGTACGACGCCCAGCCGGCGCAGTAGCTCGGGGAGTCCCGCCTCTTCGTTGTGCAGCGGAATGGCGACGGACAGGCGGAATGGGGGCATCATCGGCGAGGCCGTCCCTTGAAGTAGATCATGTTCCAGAGCGTCATCCCGGCCGCGCCCAACGGATACGGCTCGAACACCACCGGCTCGAAGGCGGCGGTGAACAGCTCGCGCCATTCCTCTAGGGGACGGGGATATTCGCCGCGGTCGGCGCGCGCGAGAAATCTCGACACCGACGGACGCTCCGGCAGCACGAGGTCGAAGACGTGCACGTGGCCGTCGTCGGACAGCAGCGTCGCGAGATGGGCGAGAATCCGGCGCGTGCTCTCCGTATCGATGTGATGGAAGAGACTGTTCGCGAGGATCAGGTCGAAGCGCTGGTCGGGGGCCACCTCGTACTTCGTCACGTCCGCGACAACGAACTCGCGACCGTGCCGCTGGCGCGCGCTCTCGATATAGGCGGGGTTGAAGTCGATCCCGAGGTAGTCGGCGTCGGCAAAGTGCGCGGTGTTGGTGCCGGGCCCGCATCCCACGTCGAGCACGCGGCGCGCCGCCGCCACGTCCGTGTGCGCATAGAGCGGGGCGAGCTTCTTCTCGGCGAACGGTGCCTGCCAGACGCGGTAGGCGAGGGTGTTCTCCATCAGTCGAGCGTAGACTTTCATCACTGCCACCGTACCTGAAATTTTCCGAGGTTCGCGCCGAAGGGATACCGGCGTTCGAGCTCGGCGATGAGCTCGTCGGAGATCTGCGGCGAGAACTGCGGCGCGCGGTTGAGGACGACGGCGGTCACACCCTTTCGCTCGAGCGCGGTGAGAATGCGCGCCGAGCGGCCGGTGGTGTCGTCGAAGAAATCGAACAGCGAGCGCGTGGGGTTTCTGAGACCGGCGAGGAAATAGATCTCCGGGCAGTCCGGCGACGCCCACGTATAGCCGCCGCGCGCATGCCGCTGGAGCACGCCGACCGTGAGGTTGTACATCACGGCGTCGTAGTCCGGCACCTGAAGTCCGCCCCGCGGCATCACGAGGGGAGCGGTTGGGGGATACGGCTGATACAGCACCCCCATGCCGAACAGCAGGCTTGTGTTCACGCGCAGCACGGCGAACGCGACCAGGAATGCGCCGGCCAGCACCGGTATCGCCTTCGCCACCGGCGGCGCGTGGCGGCTGAGCGCCACGGCCACCAGCACCACCAGCGGCGCCACGTAGCAGAAATAGATCGGCGCCGAGAATGGGAACTGCACGAGCGTGAACAGCGCCGACATCGCGAGCAGCAGCATGGTCTGGCCGCGCAGCAGCGGACGCTCGGCGTCCGCGGGCCTCTTGCGAGCCAGGACCACCACGCCAATCAACACCAGTGCGGGCAGCAGCGCGCGCACGGCGTACCACACGAGCCGGTACAGCAGGGCCACATGCGCGGTGCCAACGAGATAGATCGCCAGGAACGCCGCGAGGGCGAGCACGTGCATGCGCGTGAGGCGGCCGCTCAGCTGGCGCGCATAGGCCGCCACGAGCGCGAGCGGGATGAGCGCAAGCATCGACCATGGCGACAACATGCGGTAGCCTGCCACGCCGAACCGCTTGGCCGACAGCACGAACACGCCGTTGAACAGGCCGCCCAGCGCGTGTTCCCGCGCGAAGGGAATCAGGAAGATGACGACCGGCAGCGCGAAGCCCGCGAAGTACGGCGCAATGAGCTTCGCCAGGGTGGCGAAGCGCTGCGAGCTCGCACCTGCTGGCTGCGTCCACTCGTTCCTGATCAGCAACGCGGCGATGAGCGCTCCCGGCACGACGAACTGGATCACCTCGGCGGCGAAGAGCTGCTGTCGCACGACCGCCAGCAGGGCTGCCACGAACGACAACAGAGCGGCCGTCACGAATGCGCGGTAGGCGGCGCCGCGATGCTCCGTGGAGCTGGACGACGCGCGCGATTGCTCGTGCGCCTGGAAGACGAGGAAGAGCAGCACGCCGGCCACCGCGTACAACCCGATGACCTTCACGAGCAGCGAGAGCCCCGACGCGATGCCTGCCGCGACGAGCCAGCGAGCACGCCGGTCTTCCAGCCAGCGGAAGAGCGCCGCCACGGCGAACACCGTGAG
>JBBQDE010000430.1:0-2555 GCA_038319425.1 Gemmatimonadales bacterium | reverse complement strand
ACCTGTTCGGGCGTCACGTCGGCGCGAGCGGCCGTCTCGCGGAAGGGATAGAGATTCACCGCGACCAGGTCGATGGGCGAGATGCCGTGCTCCGCGATGGCGCGCATGTGCTCCGGCAGGTCGCGCCGAGCGAGCAGGCCGCCATGCACCGCGGGATGCAGCGTCTTCACGCGGCCGTCCAGCATCTCGGGAAAGTTCGTCACCTCGCTCACGTCGCGCGCGGGAAGCCCCGCATCCCGCAGGGCGCGCGCCGTGCCGCCGGTGGAGAGCAGCTCCCACCCGAGCGCGTGCAGGCCGCGGGCGAAGTCGAGGAGGCCGGATTTATCGGAGACGGAGAGCAGGGCGCGCGGCATCACGAGACGGTGAACGGTGAACCAGAAACGGTGAATGGGTCAGCGCGGGCGGACGCGGTGCAGCTCGTCGGCGAGCGAGCCGTCGTCGAGCTCCGGGTCGAGCGTGGGCAGCGTCGCCGGATCGAGCACGAACGGCGGTTCGACGCGTCCGTCCGGGCCGAGGCGAACCTCGCGCGCGGCCAGCGCCTGCACGACGCGCGGGAAGAGCAGGTGCTCCGCGCGCAGGACGCGTGCGGCCAGCGAACGCTCGTCGTCGCCCGCCCGCACCGGCACGCGCCACTGCGCGATCACGGCTCCGTGGTCGTACACCTCGTCCACGAAGTGCACGGTCGGGCCGCTCGCCTGCGCACCGGCGGCGAGCACCGCGCGATGGACCCGCGCCCCGTACATGCCCGGCCCGCCGAACGCCGGCAGCAGCGCGGGATGCACGTTGATCATTCGCCCGGCATACCGTCGCGTGACGGCCACCGGCACGAACCGCAGGTATCCGGCGAGCACGACGAGGTCGATGCGGTGCGCCGTGAGCAGCGAATCGAGACCGGTGCCGTCGTCGGCACACACGGCGGTCTCGATGCCGGCCGCGCGCGCCCTGGCGAGCGCGCCGGCCTCCGCGCGGTTCGACACGACCAGCACGACGTCTCCGGCGCGAGCGTCACCGAGGGCGGCGAAATGATCGAGCAACGCCTGCAGATTCGATCCGCCGCCGCTGGCCAGTACCGCGATGCGCGCGCGCGTCATGGACGCGAGTCGAGGAAGGGGCGAACTCCCTCGAGCAGCGACTGGGCCACTGACATCCCTTCGGCCGCGGCGCGCGCGCGGTCGTCGGGGTGGCTGACGCGCGACTCGACGAAGACGCCGCGGCCGTGGAAGACGGTGCACGCCGCGACGTCGCGATAGCGATCCCCGGCGTAGAGGCAGCGCGCGAGGTCGAGATGGTGGAGTGCCGCCGCGCGCTCGTACAGGCCCGTTTCCGGCTTGCGGCAGGCGCACGGCCCCGTCACGTCGGGGTGGTGCGGACAGCTGAGCGTATCGAGCAGCGACGCACCCTCGGCGGCAAGCAGCGTCTCCAGGCGCAAACGCACGGCGCGGTACTGTGTCAGCGAGATCGTGCCGCGCGCGATCCCGGACTGGTTGGTACAGACGATGGACGGAATCCCCATCGCCGCGAGCCGGCGGATCGCCTCGGCCGCACCCGGCAGCAGCTCCACGCCCGCGGGATCGTTGAGGTAGTGATGGTCCACGATGATCGTGCCGTCGCGATCGAGGAATGCGGCCTGCGGCCGTCCGTCGTCAGCCACGCGCCGCCACCACCGCCGCGATGAGCGCGTCGACGTCGTCGTCGGGGACCGTGCGCAGGTCGAGCAGCATGCGACCGTCCTGTACGCGGCCCAGCACCGCCGGCTCGCCCGTGCGCAGTGCAGCCGCCCAGCGCTCGGGATCGCCGCCGAGCGCCAGCGCGACGCTCGGCAGCGTGGCGGTGGGGAAGGCGCCGGCGCCCACGGACGCCCAGCTGTCGATCGTCGTGCACGATACGCCCGCCTCACGCAGCGCGCGCGACGCGCGGGTCGCCCGCTCACGCACCGCGGCGACATGCGCGCCCAGCATGGCGAGGGCGGGGATCTCGCGGCGCGCCGTGGCGGGAGAGCGGTAGAGTGCGAGCGTGGCCTCGAGGGCGGCGAGCGTCATCTTGTCCACGCGATACGAGCGCGCGAACGGGTTGGCCCGCATGGCCTCGATGTAGCGCGCCTGGCCCACGATGAGCCCCGCCTGCGGGCCACCGAGCAGCTTGTCGCCGCTCATCATGACGATATTCGCGCCGGCGGCGAGCGCTTCGCGGGCCGTGGGCTCGCCGGTGAGGCCGATGTCGTCGAGCGGGATGAGCAGGCCGCTGCCGAGATCGTGAAGGATGGGCACGTCGTGCGCCCGCGCGAGCGGCACCAGCTCGCGCACCGACGTGTCCGCGGTGTAACCGACGACGTCGAAGTTGCTGCGGTGCACCTTGAGCAGCGCGCCCGTGTCCGGTCCCATCGCCTTGGCGTAGTCCGCGAGATGGGTGCGATTGGTCGCACCGACGTCGCGCAGCCGAGCACCGCTCTTCGCCATGATCTCGTGGACGCGGAAGCTGCCGCCGATCTCCACCAGCTCGCCGCGCGAGAGCAGCGCATCGCGGCCGTCCGCCATCGTGTTGAGCGCGAGCACGAG
>JBBQDE010000429.1:0-2567 GCA_038319425.1 Gemmatimonadales bacterium | reverse complement strand
AGCGGCGCGTCGGTGGCGACGACGATGATGATCGACCCCATCCCGTCGCGCGACACATCCGCATCCGGCGTCGAGATGGCGCCGGTCGTCGACACGCAGCGAGGCATGGCGCGCAGCACGGTGGTGTCGCGCGTCGCGGTGCACGGCAGGAGATCGGGGATCTCCTCGCCCACCGGCACGCCGGCGACGCGAAGCTCTCGGCGTGCGCCCATGTTGCACTGCACGAGCACGCCGACGGTGTAGCCGCCCTGCGCGTCGGTGACGCGCCGAGAGGCGGTGCCGATGCCGCCCTTGAAGCCGTGACAGACCATGCCCGTGCCGCCGCCGACGTTCCCTTCCGCGACCGCGCCGCTGCGCGCGCCATCGAGGGCGGCGATGGCGTGCTCCGGCTTGACGTGAAAACCGTTGATGTCGTTGAGCCGGCCGTCGTACGTCTCGGCGACGACGGGCAGGCCCCACGGCTGCAATCCCGGACGCGACACCTGCCACTGGAGAATCGCGTCGCGCACGACGCCGACGCTGTGGGTGTTCGTGATCGCGATCGGCCCCTCGAGGATGCCGCTCTCCTGGAGCCAGGTGGTGCCGGTCATCTCGCCGTTGCCGTTCAGCGTGAACCACGCACCGAACACCGGATCCTTGCTCGCCCGGCCGCGCGGATGCACGACCGTCACGCCGGTGCGGACGGGACCATTCCCGACGACGAGCTTTCCGCTCCCGCTGATGATCGTGGTGTGCCCGACCTCGACGCCGGCAACGTCAGTGATGGCGTCGAGGATGCCGGTTGTTCCGCCGATGAGTGCGGAGAGGCCCAGCTCGCGGGCGCGTTGCTTTTGCGCGGTGGCGAGCTGTGGGGGGAAGAGCAGGAGCAGGAACAACGCGGCTGGGCGCACGGGCGACATCCTGTATGAAAGCGGGCTACTGCCCGGCGATTACGAAGCTCCCGACTACTCCATGGCGCCGATCACCTCACCGAGCATCGAGAGCATATCGGAGATCTGCCCTTCCTCGATGATCAGCGGCGGCGACAGGGCGATCGTGTCCCCGGTGACGCGCACGAGCAGCCCGCGCTCGAAGCATTGCACGAAGGTCTCGTACCCTCGCGCGCCCGGCGCGCCGGCGCGGGGGGCGAGCTCGATGCCGGCGACGAGGCCGATGTTGCGCACGTCGATCACGTGAGGAATGCCGCGCAGGCCGTGGACGGCGTTCTCCCAGCGCTGTTCCAGCGATGCCGCGCGCGCGAACAGCCCTTCGCTCTCGTAGAGATCGAGCGTGGCCAGTGCGGCGGCGCAGGCGAGCGGGTGGCCGGAGTAGGTATACCCATGAAAGAACTCGACGCCGGCCTTCGTCGCGTCGCACACGGTGTCGTAGATGTCGCGCCGCGCGAACACGGCGCCCATCGGCACGGCGCCGTTCGTCAAACCCTTCGCCACGGTCATCAGGTCCGGCGTCACGCCGAACCGTTCGGCGGCGAACGATGCGCCAAGCCGGCCGAAGCCGGTGATGACTTCGTCGAAGATGAGCAGGATGCCGTGGCGGTCGCAGATAGCGCGCAGCTTCTCGAGATATCCCGTCGGCGGCACCAGCACGCCGGTCGATCCAGCCACCGGCTCCACAATCACGGCGGCAATCGTCGCCGCCCCACGCTCGGCGACGAACGTCTCCAGCGCGTCGGCGATCTGCGCGCCCCACGCGGGCTGGCCGCGCGAGAAGGCGTTGTGCTCCAGGCTGTGGGTGTGCGGCAGGTGGTGCACGTGCGGCAGGAGCTGCTCGCTGAACGCCTTGCGATTGGTCTCGATGCCGCCCACCGAGATGCCGCCGAAGCCGACGCCGTGATAGCCGCGCTCGCGGCCGATGAACGTGGAGCGCTGCGGCTCACCCCGCGCGCGGTGATACGCGAGCGACATCTTGAGCGCGGTGTCCACCGCTTCCGATCCGGAGTTGGCGAAGAACACACGCTCGAGCCCCTCCGGCAGCATGGCGACGAGCCGGTCGGCGAGCTCGAACGCGAGCGGATGCCCCATCTGGAAGGGGGGCGCGTAGTCCATCTCGCCGGCCTGCTTCGCGATGGCCTCGACGATCTGCTCGCGGCAATGGCCGGCGTTCACGCACCAGAGCCCCGCGGCGCCGTCGAGGATCCGCCGTCCGTCGGACGACGTGTAGTACATCCCCTTCGCCGATGCGAGCAGCCGAGGCGCGCGCTTGAACGCGCGGTTCGCCGTGAAGGGCATCCACTGCGTGTCGAGGGTGACGCCCGCTTCCTTCATCACATCGGTCATGAGATCCAATTGGGAATCGGCCGCGACAGCGTGGAGAGTGGAGTGCGCGCGATGACGGCGCCGGAGCCTTGAGCATCATTGAATACGCAATCGGTTGGGCGGCGGCAAGCGCGGACGGCCGGCGGTAGATTGACGTCGCATCGCGCTGGCTGGGGAGGTGACCCACTGGAGGTGCCCATTCACGTTGACGGCAAGTCCGGACCGCCACCCTATGCTCTCCTCGAGCACGCCGAGTCGGAGGCGTGGGCCGAGATCCAGAGCCACGTCAGCGAGTCGTTTCGCGATCGCTTC
>JBBQDE010000428.1:0-2600 GCA_038319425.1 Gemmatimonadales bacterium | reverse complement strand
AGCACGGAGCGCGTGGCGTTCCCCGCGCTCTTCGTGGTGTCGACGGAGATCGTGGAGTCGGGGCGCTGCGCGACGCCGGCTGACGTGGCGAGGATCGCGCTGCCCCGGGGTAGCGTGGCAGGAGCCAGACTGTCGATGCGGTAGCGCACGAGAATCCCGTTCACCGGCGTGTTCGCGCCGCCACGTACGCCCATGACGGTCACCGGGAGCGCACGAAGGGCGGGAAGCGTCACGGTGTCGCCCGCAGCGTCGCCCGAAGGACGGTCGATCGACAGCGGCTGCGGCACGATCAGCAGCGTGGCCACGGAGGTCTGCAGCCGGTCGCTCACACGCCCGACGACTTGCACGCTGCCGACGGTGTCGTGCGCGATTAGGAATCCGTCGGCGATGTCGACGGTCGAGGGAAGTACCGTGGGCAGGAAGGTCACGCCGAGCCCCGCGATCTCCTGCG
Organism: Gemmatimonadales bacterium; assembly: GCA_038319425.1. Taxonomy (GTDB): domain Bacteria; phylum Gemmatimonadota; class Gemmatimonadetes; order Gemmatimonadales; family Gemmatimonadaceae; genus AG11. The sequence continues at coordinate 2,149 of JBBQDE010000428.1, read as the reverse complement.
AGTCGCGCGTGAACGCGCGCACCCTTAGGCGCGTGGCAACGCCGAGGCTGTCGCGCAGCGTGTCGCCCGCGGCCACGGCGGGCGACGGTAGCTCCACCGGAGTGAAATAGGCGATCCCGTTCTCGAGCGTCGGCACTTCACCGCAGGAGGCCGCGGCCGCTCCCCCCGCGAGCACCGCGCCGAGCAGCAGGATCTGTGCAGAGCGTTTCATCGCAGTCTTTGCTCCAGCAGCTCCGCGAGGCGCCGGTAGGCCACCGCGGCCGGATCGTCCGGCGAGCGCAGCACGACGGGCTGGCCGGCCGCGAACGCGTCGATGGACGCCATTGTACGCGGGATGGCCACATCGAACAGCAGCTCCGGCGGCAGCTGGGCGCGCACATAAGCGGCCACGCGCTGCGAGACCTCGTTGCCCTCCTCCAGCATCGTCAGCAGGATGCCGTCGAGCGCGAGCGCGGGGTTCGACACCGCGGCCTCGCGCACCGCGCGCAGGATCTGGGTGGTCGTCTGCAGCGCGAGCGGCTCGCACTGGAGCGGCACGAGCACGTGCTGGCTATGCGCGAGCACGCGGCGCGTCACGGCGCCAAGGCCGGGCGGCGTGTCCACCACCACTATGTAGCCGCGCCCGCGCGCCCGCTCGAACAGCGCGCCCAGCCGCGGCGACTCGGCGAGCCGCGCGCTGTACGTCTCGTGCTCCGCCGCCTCGCTCACCGAGCCCGCGAGCAGCACGCGCAGCCACGGCAGGGGCGTGGCCTGCACGACGTCCTGGAGCTCGTGGGTGCCGGCGAGCAGGTCGGCGAGGCCCGCGGCGCCGGCGTCGGCCGAGAGGCCGAGCCCATGACGCACGGCGCCCTGCGGATCCACGTCCACGAGCAGGGTCTTGCGGCCGCGCTGCGCCAGCGCGCTGGCCACGTTGATCGCGGTCGTCGTCTTCCCCACTCCTCCCTTCTGGCTGACGACGGCGAGGACGGTCCCCACTACGACTCGGGCTGCTCGGGAAGCTTGTGCGGCTGCGAGCGCAGCGCGTCGAGCGTCTGACGGGCGTGACGCACCCAGCGATCGGCTTCGGCACCCGAGGGCGGCGTCTCGAGGAATGCCTCGAGGTGCGCGGCCGCCTCGGCCTGGTCACCGCGCTTGAGGTGCAGAAACGCGAGGCCGTAGTGCGCGCCCGAGAGCTCGGGATCGAGCTCGAGCGCGCGCCGGTACGCGCTCACCGCCTCATTGAGCCGCCCCGTGCGCGAGAACGCGATCGCCATGTTCTGGAGGATGCGCGGATCCTGCGGGTGGTCGCGCAGCGCGAGGCGGTACGACGTGAGCGCCGCGTCGAAGTCGCCCTGACGCTCCAGCGCGAGCGCCTCGTTGAGATAATCGAGGCGCTGCGGCTTCATGCTGCCCTCCGACTTGCCGCCGAGCAGGCGGCTCAACCAGGACATGCGATGCGCGGCGGGAGGAGGGGGCGACCGGCGCGGCTGGTCGCGCGGAGGACGGGGAACGACGGGGCTAAGTTAATTCCCCGGCGTGGGGGGCGGCAACGGCGAGTGTGTCGGCGGGCGGAACCGCCGCGAGGGGCTGGTACCGCCCTGGAAGGCTCTCGCACGCATCGTGCTCCAGTAAGGAAGAGCGCCGGGCCACCCTGCCCGTCGATCCCCTCTCTGGAGCCTCCCCATGTCCCCACGCCGCAGCACCGTCGAGCCAAGCAAGGGGATTTTCGAGGTGGAATGGCCCCTGTTCGGCGAGCTGTCCCGCGCGCTCGCTCTCAAGGTCGTGCGCTCGTACGACCCCGAGGTCATCGTCGGCGTCGCCACGGCCGGAGTGGTGCCGGGCGCCGTCATCGCGGCCATTCTCGACCGTGAGTTCCACTCCATCGTGGTGAGCCGACGCTACCAGACGGACGCGGTTCGCGAGACGCCTGCCATCTTCGGCGCGGTGCCGGCGGGGGTGCGCGGCAAGCGCGTGCTGCTCGTGGACGAGACCTGCGACTCCGGCGAAACGATGCGGCTCGCCGTGAGCGCCGTGGTGAACGCCGGTGCCGAAGAAGTCCGTACCGCGGTGGCGTTCAAGACCGGCAGCTACGAGCCGGATTACCACGCCCTGGCCACCGAGAGCACGATCGTGCTGCCGTGGGATCGCGAGGTGCTGTTCCAGGGGGAGC
>JBBQDE010000427.1:0-2608 GCA_038319425.1 Gemmatimonadales bacterium | reverse complement strand
GGCGGTTGATGCGTTCAGAGCATCGGAGAAGCTGGCGGGGCCGGGGCTCGGGTCGCCGGCGGGGCTGGTGGATCGCGAGACGGTGGAGCGGTTGTGGGCCGCACTTCAGCGGGTGGGGAAAGCGGACAGCGTTCGGAGAGAGCTGATGGATGTGACGGCGGTGCGACGGTGAGGCGAGCACGTCACGCCTGCTGCGGGCGTACATCGGCTCTCCTGTATTGCACCGGCGTCGATCTTCTATAGAATGGACGGTGGCGAGGGCCGGCGGGTCGTGCCGCAACGAGGGACCGCTCGTGGCCAAGACTCTAGTCGGAGACATCCAATGCATATGCTTGCCTGGCCGATTCTCCTTGCCGCACTGCCCGCTGTGCTCGACGCCCAGGCGCCAGCGGCCGTCGCCGCCGCGGCGCCGCTCACCGAGGCGCAGCAGATCGCGTCGGCCGTGCTGCCGCTGCCGGCGGAGTTCCGCGCCGATGCGCGCGTGATGGGTTATCACTCCGGCGAAAAGGAGCTCGTGACGCTCCGCAAAGGCGGCGGCGCCTTCACCTGTCTGGCAAGCAACCCGGCGCAGCCGAGGTTCCACGTCGCCTGCTATCACCGGTCGCTCGAGCCGTTCATGGCGCGTGGCCGAGCATTGCGAGCGAGCGGGGTGGAGGGCGATCAGGTCGACACCGCGCGCTTCCGTGAGATTCGCCGCGGAACCCTCGCGATGCCGAAGCAGCCAGCCGCGCTCTACTCGCTCACCGGCGCCGCCGGCAGCTACGATCCGGCAACGGGAATGGCCACCGGCGCGCGAGCTCTCTCGGTGATCTACATCTCGGGCGCCACGACCGCGTCCACCGGATTGACGGCCACGCCCACGCCGGGCGCGCCGTGGATCATGTTTCCCGGCACGCCGAAGGCGCACATCATGCTCGTCCCGAAGATGTGATGAACTCGATCGCCTTCGGCCCCGGCGATCCCGGCGGCCCGCTCGGCTTCGTCGGCAGCGCCGTCGTCGGCATCATGATCGTCGCCGCGTGGGTGATCCTCGCCGGCAGTCGCTTCGTTCAGGGAGGAGTCGTGGAACGTCCGGAGCGCGTCCCCCAGTTGTACGGCTACACGGTCTGCCTCGTCGCGCTCGTCTGGGCGATCATGAACACGGTCTCCATCGTCGAGGCCTCGCTCACGCTGGCCGACCCGATCTACCGCGGCAGCCGCGAATACTATGGCATGGAGCCGTCGGTCAGTTCGATCGAGACCTTCCGCACGACGTACGACATGTCGCGCCGCTATATGAGCGGCGGCGATCCGCGCGACGCGAAGCTCGACACGCTGAGCGAGCCCGAGCTGCGCCGCCGCTACGATGCGCTGCGCACCGACCGAATCCAGCGCAACACGGTGGAGGCGCGCCGCTCGCTGGTCCTGAACCTGTTCTCGCTCGTGGTCGCTGCGCTGCTCTTCACCTTCCACTGGCGCTGGCTCCGGCGCACCGGTGGCGCGCCGGTGTTCGGCGGCACGAAGCGCATCGACATCTGACGCGCCGCCGAACGCCGCGCGCTCGTCGCGACGCGGGTCAGAGCGCGAAGCAGTAGAACAGCCCGTCGCCGCCCGTCGCACGCAGCTTCTCCTGGCTGCACCCGGTGGACGCGTGCGCCGAGTTCCACGACGTGGGGTTGTCACCGCCGCCCTGCTTGTCGAAGTGGCCGAGCTGTGCGCTGCCGTCGGCATTGCCGTTCGTCCAGTTCGAGCAGGTCTTGTCGGCGCTTCCGGGAAACGTGGTGCCGTCGAGCTGCGAGCCGGTGAGGATGTCGTGCCGGTTGGGCGTGTCGCCGCGCCCGTTCACGATCTCGCCGCGCTCGTTGAGCGAGCCGGTCTTGCCCAGGCCATTGGTGCCGCTCTGGAGGTTGGCGACGTCGGTGGCCACCTGCATGCCCTTCGCGTTGTACCACGGGCCGGTGCCGATCCGGTCGCGCGCATTGATGGCCGGCTGGCCGCCCGACGCGCTGGTGCTGAGGTACGCATGCCACGTGCGATTGCCCGCGCCCGCGGCGGCGGCGAGCTCTCGGCAATGCGCGTCGGCGCCCGCAAGGCCGCCCAGGTCCGCTCCCCGGCCGGATCCGACGCTCGTGATGAAGAAGCTGAGGCCCGTGCCGGACGTTCCCGTACGCGCCGGCATGGCGCAGGCGCCCAGACCCGACAGCAGCGCGATGATCGCGGAAGCCTTCATTCGTCGTCTCCCGTTCGTGGTTTCATCAGATACCGACCTTCAGCGCATCTTGCCGCGCGGGCGGTCTGGACGCAAGCCAAGCGGGCGCCACCGTGGACCGCCGCGATTCTTGCTCCCACATGCAGTCGGCAGACGATGCGGACGATACGCATGGTGCGGCCGGCGTCGTGTGCCGTCGCGCATCACCGACACCGTGTACCGATGGACACCAACTACGTGATCGATCCGGCTGACCGCGTCGTTTCGTTCGACGCCGCGTGGGTGGCGTTCGCCGAGGCCAATGCGGCGCCGAGGCTGCCGCTCCGCGCGCTGGGGCAATCGCTCTGGACGTTCATCGCCGATCCGTCGGTGCGTGAACTGTATCGCACGCGGCGAAGCTGCTCGATGTGGTGGACGGCA
>JBBQDE010000426.1:0-2625 GCA_038319425.1 Gemmatimonadales bacterium | reverse complement strand
CACGACGGTCTTCGCCTTCGCGACGTCCGCGGCGGCGAGCGCCGACTGGATCGCCTCGGAGACGATGCCTGGATCCATGACCTCGCCTTCGACGATGGCGTCGGCGAGGAGCGGCACCACGGCGCAGCGAACCAGCTCCGGGACCGTCTTGGAGTGGTCGATGACCGCGACCTTGATCAGCCCGGACCCGATGTCCAAACCGATGGTGGTTTTCGAACGACCGAACAAGGCCATGGGGAAGTTCGGAAAGCGAGACACCGACCCGGGAGGGAACTGCAGGGTGCGGCGGTGCGTGAGACGGCGGGAGCGTGGCGAGCAGCACGGAGGGCATTCTGCTTGCGCGCGCTTTCGAAACTGCACCAGGCAAGGCCATGGATGGCACGGCCCTGCTTGGACTTATGCGTTGTGTCCGCGTGCTGAGAAGCGGACTGGATCAGCGATTCTGACGGGCGTAGGGCCCTGACACCGAAAACACGACCGACCCCGCCGATGGTAACAAGCATCCACCGCCCGTTGTGCGCTCCGTCACAGCGGTGCCAGCATGAGGACATGCGGTTACACATGAATCGGAGGCGTCACTGAACGTCGAACACACTCCATCGCGTGATCCGGCGCGGCACGCCCGCGACGACACTGCTGTCCGCGCGCGGTGGACGCTCGACGAGCAGGCGCAGTGACCGGAACGCTCGCGCCGAGCCGCTTCCCCCGACCCGCACCGACACGGTGCCGGCGAAGAGCGCGCCGCTCAAGCGCTCTACACGAGCCTGTGCGTCGGCTCGCGGTTCCCCGGACGGCGGTGCGGTCAGCGGCCGCTCGCGCCATCCACCTACCGGCAGCGAATCGAGGGCCGCGTCCCAGCCCAGGAGCAGCTCCCCCAACCCGCGCGTCCCTTCCGAGTCGGCGCGCGCCGATGCAACGAGGCTTCGCGTGGCGCGCCTCAGCGCAATCGATGCGACTGCGGCACCCGCAAGGAGCCCGGCGGCCAGCAGGAGCAGCCCGAGCGCCGCGACGAGCGCCACGCCGCGCCGTGCACGGCGGTGCCGCCGTTGAAGGCGAAGCGCTCGGCGCACTACTGCTCGTGCTGGAGTGCCACGTCGATCGAGTCCCGCCGGATGCCGGCGCTCGCCTGCCCGGCCGAGCGCGCGAGCACGGTGACACGGACTCGCGCCACGCGCTCGGCATCCACCCCATCGGCGCCGCTGGGAAGCTCGGCGCCCTCGGCGTCGAAATACCGGAACCCGCTGCGGTCGCCCGCGTCGCGTGCGACGAATGGACCGGCAACCGGCTGCGGTGGCGCGAAGCGGTGCCCTGCCTCGCCCCACTCGTGCAGTCCGAGCTGCAGGCTGCCATCGCCACTTTGGTAGAAGGAGTAGCGCGCCGGGCGGGTGATGCGGAGAGGAGAGCCGGTGCGGATGCTCTCCGCGGCAGCGATGACGATGCGGCGCGCCGTGCGTGCTCGACCCCCGTCCAATGGACATGTGGTGGTGACGCTGTCCGCGGCGCTGATCGCCCGCCCGCGCCAGCCACCGTCCGAGACACCGTACCACCAGAGCGTGTCGCCCACGCGCGGCTCGGCGGCAACCGGCTCGGTCGACGACGCGCCGAGGTCAGGCACGAGCACCGCCAGGCCGACGGCATCGCTGCATGCCAGGCCGGCGGCGACAAAGGCGCGCAGCTGGATGGAAGAGTCGCGCATCTCGGCCGGCACGAGATCGCCCGAGGCGACCGCCAGCGCGGACAGCTCCACCGACAGCACCCCCAACGCGGCGCGTGTCTGCGAGCCTCGTGCGGCGCTGCCGCCGAGCGCCGCCGTCGTGCGCTGCTGACGGAGGACGGTGGCCGTGGCCGTCCCCAGCACGATGCCGGAGATCGTCAGCGCCACCAAGAATTCCGCGAGCGACGATCCGCGCTGGTCCACGCGCCGGGTCAGCATAGGAGTGCGCTCCGCAGGACGAGACGTCGCGCACGCGCGCCGTCGCGCCATTGCGCGGAGGCTTCGATCAGAGCGGCACCGTGGGCGGCCGCCTCCACGGTCCATCGCTCCAGCACGCCGTCGCCCGCGGTCTCCTGCGTCCCCGAAATGGCTCGCCCGCAACCATTGGCGATGAGCGAGGCGAGGCGCAGCTCGAGACGACGGACGGCGCGTTGCTCGAGTGCCGCCGACGTCCCCGCGCGCAACAGCAGCACGGACGACCCGGCCATCCCCAGCAGGCCCACGCCGAGAATCACGAGCGCGACGAGCACCTCGACGATGGTGAGCCCAGGGCGTGGGCGACGGGTGCGAAGGTGCGAGGGGGCGCGTGACATGGGCGGAAGTCTCGCGCGTTGTTCGTCGCATCCCCGTACCGGAGCATTGCGTGGCACACCGATCTCCGCCGGCACTACCGGAACGGCGAAGGGCACACCGGACCGGAATCCGATGTGCCCTTCTGCCTTCGAGATGACGTTACCCGAGCATCCGGGAAACGGGCATCGGGCCGTTACTTACCGGCAGGCCGGCTCGCCGTCGCCCGCCGTGGTCACGACCGAGTTCGTCGTGTTCACGCCGATGCCGCAGGTGAAGTTCGTGATCTGCGAGTGCGTGACCGTCGCGGCCCAGTAGCCGGCGCCGATCGAGATGTTCGG
>JBBQDE010000425.1:0-2655 GCA_038319425.1 Gemmatimonadales bacterium | reverse complement strand
TGGCAGGGACTGCTCCCTCGTGATCGCCAAGGAAAAGGCGCGTCGCCGGATCGCTGTTGGCCACGCCGATCGGGTGTCCCGACGCGTCGAGCGCCACGGCGAGGAAGTTCAGCGAGTCGCGGTCCGCCCCAGAAGCCGCGACAGCCCGCCGCCAGTAGTCGCGCTCGGCCGGCGGCATCGCGGCGAGCCGCGCCGCAACGCGTGCACGAACCTCGTCCGGACCAAGCCGGATGATGAAATGCCGCGACGCGCTGCTCCACGTCGCAACGGCGGCGCGGAGCAGCGCCCGATCGCGCGCCCATCGCTCGAGCGCCGAACCGGACACACCGCGCACGACATGGGTCAGCGAGTCCACCGGCAGATCCAGCGCGCGGAGCACGTCGAGAATGCGCGCCGTGGCCTCCAGCGCGTGCGGCACCCAGACGGCGTTGATGTCCATGGCGTAGCGCCCGCCGGCGTAGCCCGCGCCGCTGTCGCGCCAGCTCGCCGACTCCCACCCGGACTCGCGCGGGGCGAACGAGACGAGGTTCTGCGGCGAGGCATTCGTCGCGTACCCCTCCGTCATGTGCGAGACGAGCGCGAGCTCGCGAAGCAGTCGATGCAGGCGCGGCTCACCGTCGGCGGCGTCGAGCAGGAACTCGCGCTTGTGGGCGGCGGACACGCTGGAGTCGCCGAGCCAGCGGGAGGCGAGCACCGCGAACTGGAACTCGTCGTCGATCATGTGGTAGTTCTCGCGCACGCGCCGTGCATCGCGCAGCACGGCGGACGCCCGGCCGAGCTGGCTGTCCGCGTCAGCGCGCCGGCCGTCGCGCGCGGCACGCTGCTGCTCGTCCACGAGTGCGGCATACTCACTCGCCGCCTCGCGCACGGCCTGGCCGCCGAGCGCTTCTTCGTGGCTCACTTCGCCGCGCGGCGAGAGCTTGCGCAGCGCGCTGGCGACGACGAACTCCGACATCGCCTCGTGCCACACGGGGCGCATCATGAGCGCGGTCAGCAACATGTCGCGCCCGAAGTAGGTGGCGTAGTTCGGCAAGCCGGCCATCAACTTTTCGCGTGACGCGAGGAGCTCGAAGCCGCGCACCTGCCGCTCGAGCCAGCGGGCGCGAAGCGCCGCGCCGGCGCCCCGTGCGCTGCGTGCCGAGTCCAGGAAGGAGAGGAAGGCCGCGTTGAAGATCTCGCGGCGGGCGAGGGGCGTGAGCGTGCGGCCCGTGGTCCCGACGCGAATGGTGAACGGCACCCGTTTCCCCGACCGTGCCCGCAGCGAGAGGGAGTCGCCCGTGCGGGCTGCGACCACGGCGCGCGGGTCGGTGCCGATCTCCATCACCATCGTGTCGCGACCATCGAGCGACGGCTGGACCACCCGCGCCGTCCAGCTCGTGCGACGGCCATCCACAATCACTGTTGGACGGAGGCGGGCGCGCAGCTCGGCCACGCTGGTGGCGCCGACGAGCGCGAGGTGCTGCCGGCGCACCTCGGGTGCGAGCCGGTCGAGCGCCGCCAGCAGCCGATCCATCTCCGGCAACGAGAACGGCGCGGAGGCGAACGGGGCGCGGTGCCGCTTTCCATATTGAAAGTCGCGCTCCACCCGCATGGAACCGAGCAGGAACCAGCCGAGGTAGATCGCGGGGGCGTCGGCGGCGAGCTGGTACTCGAACGTGCGGGTGCGGCCAGCGAGGGCCACGCCGGCGCGCGCATCGGCCCACCGTAGCAATACCGGCTTCCCCGAGGCGTCACGCGCCGAGAAGCCGGCGCTGGCGTTCTCCGCGTCGGCCAGCAGGGTCACGACCCGTCCCTCTCGGCCATCGAGGTAGACTTGGACCGTGTTGGCCATCGCATCGCGGTAGAGGCGCGTCTGGTAGCCCTGATACGCGGCGCTGGCATCAAGGCCAGCCTCCGGAAAGGCCAGCACGGGGAGGGTCTGCCGGGTGGGCAGGGCGAGCTGCGCGAGGATTAGGACTGAGAGAAAATTCATCGGGGCAGAGTGGCGTGCGGGCCGATGTGACGTCAAGCGAGAGGCGAGGGTGCTTCTTGACAGCGCGACTGACGGGGGATAAAACTGCCTGCGCTCGCCCCCGCCGTTTCGCGTCACGGCGTCCCTCCATGCCTGCCATGTCCCCCAATCTCACCGCGGATTCACTGCTTGGCCGACGACTGCCGGTCGATGAACGTTCGATAGAAACCCTGCATCTCCCTGCGCGACCCACACGGCGCGCGGCACGATCACACACTCCGTCCCCCCTGGAGGGTTGTCGTATGGCGATGGTCCGCAGTCTCTCGTTCTCGCTCGCACTCAGTCTGCTGGTGGGTTTACAGGCCGGCGCCCAGGTCGCGACCGGGACGATCACCGGTCGCGTGCTCGATTCCGCATCGCGCCAGCCGCTCTCGGCGGTCAGCCTCCGCATTGTCGGCACGCCGCGGGGTGCGATGACGCGAGAGGACGGAAGCTTCACGCTCCCCGCTGTTCCGGCGGGAGCCCAGCAAGTGCGAGCGAGCCGGATCGGCTTCGGCCCGCAATTACGGAGCGTGAACGTGCCCGCCGGCGGCTCGGTCAGCACCGACTTCGTGCTGACGGCGCAGGCGGCGGTGCTGGGCGAGATGGTCGTCACCGGCTACGGGTCGCAGCGCCGGGAGTCGATCACCGGCTCGGTCGCCACC
>JBBQDE010000424.1:0-2671 GCA_038319425.1 Gemmatimonadales bacterium | reverse complement strand
TCGAGCATCACGATCGCGTCGTCCACCACGAAGCCGACGGCGAGGGTGAGCGCCATCAGCGACAGGTTGTCGAGGCTGTAGTGCAGCGCGTACATGACCGAGAAGGTGCCGATGATCGACATCGGCAGCGCGAGGCTCGGGATGATCGTGGCGGACAGGTTGCGGAGGAAGAGAAAGATCACGAGCACCACCAGCACAAGCGTGATCTCGAGCGTGAAGGTGACGTCGTGCACCGACTCCTGGATCGTCGTCGAGCGGTCGTACAGGATGGACACCGTCACCGACGGCGGGATGTCGCCCTGCACGCGCGTCAGGGCCGCCTTGACACGTTCGGCCACGGCGACGGTGTTGGTGCCGGGCTGCCGCTGGATCGCCAGCACGATGGACCGGGACGCGCCATACCAGCTCGCGGTCTTGTTGTTCTGGACGTCGTCGGTGACGCGGCCCAGGTCGGAGAGGTGCACCGGCGCTCCGCCCCGAAACGTCACGATGAGGTCGCGGAATTCCTGCGCCGTCTGGAGTTGCCCGCTCGCCTGCACTGTGAGGGCGAGCTTCGGTCCGTTCAACACGCCGGTGGGGAGGTTCACGTTCTGGCTCGTGATCGCCGTCTCCACATCGCCGAGCGCGAGGTTGCGCGACGCGAGCTGCGCGGGATCGAGCTGCACGCGCACCGCGTACTTCTGCGCCCCGTACACGAGCACCTGCGCCACGCCCGCCACGGTCGACAACCGCTGCGCGATCGTCGTCTCGGCAAACTCGTTGAGCGCCGAGAGCGGGATCTCATCCGACGTGAGCGCCAGGGTGAGGATGGGCGCGTCGGCCGGGTTGGTCTTCTGATACGACGGCGGCATGATCCCTTGCGGGAGGCCGCGCAGCGTCTGCGTGATGGCCGCCTGCACGTCCTGGGCGGCGGCGTCGATGTTCCGGTCGAGCGAGAACTGGATGACGATCTGCGTGGAGCCCAGGCTCGACGTGGACGTCATGTTGTCGATGCCGGCGATCGTGGAAAACTGCTTCTCCAGGGGAGTTGCCACGGTTGCCGCCATCGTCGCCGGGCTGGCGCCGGGCAGCACCGCCGTGACGCTGATCGTCGGGAAGTCCACGTTCGGCAGGTCGCTCACGGGCAGCTGGCGGTAGGCGACGATGCCGAAGAAGAGGATGGCGATCATGACGAGGGTCGTCATGATCGGCCGCCGGATGAAGACCGAGGTGAGGTTCACGCCGGCACCTCGGCGGGCTGCTCGACCTCGGACGACCACGGAAGGCGCCGCGACGTGCGTGCGAGCCAGGACTGGAGGTCGTCGAGATAGGTGTAGAACACGGGCGTCACGTAGAGTGTGACGATCTGCGAGAACGCGAGGCCGCCCACGACGGCGATGCCGAGCGGGCGACGCGACGAGGCGCTCGCGCCGATGCCGATGGCGATCGGCAGCGTGCCGGCGATCGCGGCGACCGTCGTCATCATGATCGGACGGAAGCGCACGCTCGCCGCCTCGACGATGGCCTGCGCGGGCGTGGTATGCCCCGCCCGCTCCGCCGCGATCGCGAAGTCGATCATCATGATCGCTTTCTTCTTCACGATGCCGATCAGCATGATCACGCCCACGTAGCCGTAGACGTCGAGCTGCTGCCCGGTGACGAACAGCGCGAGCAGGGCGCCGAACGCGGCGAACGGCAATCCGGTGAGAATGGTGATTGGGTGGATGAAGCTCTCGTAGAGGATGCCGAGCACGATGTAGATGATGAAGACGGTGATGAGCAGGAGGATGCCGAGCCCCTGCTGTGAATCCTGGAAGGCCTGCGCCGTGCCGGAAAAGTTGCCCGTGATGCCTGCCGGCAGGGTGCGCGCGGCGAGATTGTTCACCGCGGTCACCGCCGAGCCAAGGTCGCCGTTGGGCGCGAGGTTGAACGAGATGGTCACCGACGCGAACTGGCCCGAATGCGCGATCCGCTGCGGTCCGACTCCCTGCGAGAAAGTCGCGATGTCCGTCAGCGGCACGAGCTTCCCCGACGAGCTCGTGATGTAGAGCCTCGTGAGCGCCGTCATGTCAGCCTGGTCTTCCGGCCGGATCTGCAATACGACCCAGTAGTTGTTGGTCGCGGTGTAGATGGTGCTCGCCTGCTGCTCGCTGTACGCGCTGGCCATCGCGCGCTGAATGGCGAGCGGCGTGATCCCGAGCATGGCGGCACGGTCGCGCATGATGCGCACGTTGACGACCGGGTTCTTGTTCTCCAGGTCGCTCGTGACGTCGGTGACGAGAGGGAGGCCGCGCATGGCCGTCTGCAGGCGCTGCGCACCGGCGTACAGCGTCGCCACGTCGTGCGCCTGGAGCGTGTACTGGTACAGCGTGCGCGACCCGCGGCCGCCGATGCGGATGCTGGGAGGATTCTGCACGAACACGCTCAGGCCCGGGATGTTGCCCAAGCGCCGGGTGAGCTCGCGCACCATCGCATCGGCGTTGGGGCGCTGGCCCGCCGGCTTGAGGACGATGTTCAGGTCGCCGTTGCTTCCGCCCCCGACGTTGGACATGTAGCCGGCCACGTAGGGATCGCTCTCGAGCGCCTTGTTGGCCAGCAGCTGCAGGCGCATCATCTCGGGAAACGACGTGCCCTGCGCCGCCACAGTCGACCCGCTCAACAACCCCGTGTCGTCGGTGGGAAACAGCCCCTT
>JBBQDE010000423.1:0-2701 GCA_038319425.1 Gemmatimonadales bacterium | reverse complement strand
GCAGTACCGCGACTCCGGCGACCGCGCGAAGCTGCGCACCGACGTCGATCCTGCGCTGCGCGTAACGGGAGAGCTGGACCGCGTCTACGTCGGAGCGCCACCCTCCCTCGTGCTGCGCGAGCCCCGGCGCGCCCTCGGCGTGCAGATGCGCGAGTTTCCGGATGTCGTCATCTGGAATCCGGGTCGCAAGCGGGCCGCCGCACTCGCCGACATGGAGCCCGACGCAGAGCGTGCGATGCTCTGCGTGGAGGCCGCCGTGGTGCAGACGCCCATCACCCTTTCCGCCGGCACCGCGTGGGTGGGCTCGCAGACGCTTGACGCGTCCGTGCGCGCCTGATGGACCATCCCCGAGGTCGTCCGTGAGCGAGGGCGACCGGATACCCGACGTCGCGGCGGCCGGACGCGAAGGGCTCGCCGCGCAGCTGCGCGAGCTCGAGGCGTTCGTGGCGCGGTCCGAGGCGGAGGGCGAGGCACTTCCACCGCAGGCGATCGAGATGATCGAGCGCCTCCGCGAGATCGTGCGCGCGCTCGACGGACTCACCTCCAGTCTCGGGGAGGAGTGAGCCCGCACTCCCGCAGGGACGCCGATGCTCGTCCGCATGCGGCCGCCGACACGTCGGCCTCGTTCACCGTGGATGAGGCGCATGACGCACGCGACATCCAGGAAGTGCGCCGGCTCGTCCTCGAACATGCCGCGGCGCGTGCCGCCACTCCGGGAATCGAATACATGCGTGCCGATGCGGCCACACTGCCCGGGCCGTACGTCCCGCCGCGCGGCGGCCTCTGGCTCGCCCGCGCCGAGGAAGTCGGCGTGGGCTGTGTCGCACTCCGCCCTCTCGACGCCGCAGTCGCCGAGGTAAAGCGGATGTACGTGGCCGCTGCGTGGCGCGGGCGCGGTGTTGGGCGCGCGCTCCTCGAAGCGCTCCTCGACGGGGCGCGGGCTCGCGGTTACCAGACGCTGCGCCTCGGCACCCTGCACGACATGACCGCGGCGCAATCGCTGTATCAATCGCTCGGCTTCACGCCCATTGAACGATATCGCCCGGACGAGTTGATCGACACGCGCTTCTTCGAACTTTCCCTGCACTGAATCCCGCAACGACATGCAGCCGCTCCGGTTCTTCCTCGCCGCCACCCTGCTCGGCGCCCCCGCGTTCGCGCAGGAGCGGGCGGCGACGGCGCCTCGGATCGCCGACAACAGCTTCCTTGTTGAAGAGGCGTACAATCAGGAAGCGGGCGTCATCCAGCACATCGGCATGTTCCGCCACGCGGCAGGCGGCGGCTGGGTGTTCACCTTCACGCAGGAATGGCCGGTGTTCTCGCAGCGGCACCAGCTGAGCTATACGGTGCCGGTCGTCTCGACCGAAGCAGGGACCGGCGTGGGCGACATGGCCATCAACTATCGCGTGCAGGCCCTCGGGCGCGACGACGAGCGCGTCTGGTTCTCACCACGCCTCAGTGCCGTTCTGCCCACCGGCAATGGTGGCGCAGCACGGGGAGCCGGCGGCCCGGGCGTCCAGGTGAATCTGCCGCTCAGCATCGAGCTGACGAACGCGCTGGTCACCCACTGGAACGCCGGCCTCAACACCACCCGTGCTCGCAGCCCGCTCGGCACGCGCCGCTCGCTGCGATCGCTGAACGCGGCCGCGAGTGCCATCTGGCTGGTCGCGCCCACGTTCAACCTCATGCTCGAGAGCACCTGGGAGCGAGCCGAGTCGTTCGACGCGCTGGAGCGCACGCAGACCGACGAACGCTTCGTTCTCATGCCGGGAATGCGCGCGGCGATCAACCTGAAATCCGGCATGCAGATCGTGCCGGGCATCGGCGTACCGTTCGTGAGAAGCGACGGCCGCACGGATCGCGATCTCGTCCTCTATTTCAGCGTCGAGCACTCCATCAGGTAGCGGCGGCACGCCCCGCGTCACTTCGCGGCGCGACGCTCATTCCTGCGCGAGGTCGCGTATGGCATCGCGAAGCAGGGAGGCGGCCAGCTCCAGCTTGTAGCCGTTCTTCCCCAGCGGCATCGCATCGAGCAGGGCGCGCTCAGCCAGTCCGGCGATCGTCTCCTCGTCGAGACCGCCGGACGTCACCTCTTCTTCCACCGATGTGTAGACGCGGTACGGCCGAGGGGAGACGCCTCCCAGCACCAGGCGCACTTCGCCGTCGGTGCGCCGCACCGCGGCAAGGCTGACCAGCGCGAAGTCCCACGCCTCGCGCTGCATCAGCTTCACATAGCGCTGCACGCCGCCGGCTGCGGCCGCCGGCAGCCGGACGCCGATCACGAGCTCGTCGTCGGTGAGCACCGTCTCGCGCTCCAGCCGGTCGCGCGGCAGCACGAAGAATTCGCTCGCCGGTACATCGCGCCGTCCTCGCGGGCCGGCGATCTCGATCGACGCATCGAGCGCGACGAGGGCAACGGCGGGATCTGACGGATGAACGATGAAGCAGGGATCGCCCTCGAGGATGGCGAGATACTGATTCTCCCCCTCGCGCGCCGGACAGGCGTCACCCCCGTTCTTCAGGCACGCGATGTTGCGACGAAAATACCAACCGCGGGGCCGCTGGCAGAGATTGCCGCCGAGCGTCGCCATCTCGCGAATGGCCGGCGTTCCCACCTGTTCGCACGCCAGCGCGAGGGCGGGAAAGTGCGCGCGCACGGTGGCGTGCGCGGCGATGTCCGCGATCCGGACCGCGGCGCCGA
>JBBQDE010000422.1:0-2704 GCA_038319425.1 Gemmatimonadales bacterium | reverse complement strand
TGCGGCGCCGACAGGCTTGGTCGTGGGCCGCTTGGCGCGCGCCGAACTGCGTTTGGGAGTTGCCATGCGGGAGTGTAGTGAGGAGGCGGCGTCCGGCGCCAGCGGCGAGCGCTTCCGCGTAGCACTGGCGCGCGACACCCTTGCTTGGCATTGTAGCGAGCACGGTCGGTGGGTCGGAGCCTCAACTCGTGAGGAGGATCGATCAATGCGCGCTCCCATGGTGCTCACGCTCGCCCTCGCGGGGGCGCTTCCGCTCGCCGCGCAGGGTCCGCGAACAGTCGTCGCGTCGATCGAGACCGTCCATGCCGACTCCGTCGGCCACGCCTATCTCGGCAGACATCAGTTGACCTCGCGCGAGCTCGACTCGATCGTGACGGGGCTGCGAGCACAACCCGGCGCGGTCATCTGGTTCAGCTGGGACGGCGGCGCTGCTCGCCCCCGGACCGCCGGCGAGGAGGCATTGCTCGCCCGGATTCGCCGAAGCGGCATCCGCGTCGAGCTTCGGTCGGACAGCACGATGTATTCGCGCGTGGTGCCCGACCGCTGATCGCACACGTCGCCGGGAATGCTGGCGGCGCCGCTCGCTTCCCGCTCACGAGGCCGAAGGACCAGTGGAAGTGTCCGCGCTCACCGCACCCGCACCGGCACCGTCGCCAACAGCGCCCCAACGTTGGACGAGATGGTGAACCGGAGATCGCCCGCCGTCGCCGGCACGAGCTCGAAGTCGTAGGTCTCGCCGTTCCCCATCTGCTGGATCGCGGGACGCACTGTCGCGCGCGGGGCGGGGACATCCATCCCGTCCTTCGCGACGGCGCGCCACGCGGCGAGCGTGGAATCGCGGAGAAGTCGGATGATCATGCTCGGCCGGTACGTGTGCACGTTCACCAACCGAAAGCGATAGCGCTCGCCGACGCGAAGCTCGAGAGGCTGCGGACTCAGGCTGCCGTTCACGAGCACCTTCGCGCCATCGGCATCGAGGCGCGGCACGGTGACGAGCAACAGGATGTCGTGCGCCGGATCGAACGCCGCGGGGTCGTCGAGCACGAGCAGCGCACCGGTGAGTCCCGCCTGCTGCTGCCTCACCTCGTCGGCGTGCGGATGATACATGAACGTTCCCGACCGCGGCGGGGTGAAGCGCGCCTCGAACGAATCGCGTGGCGCGATGGCCTTCGCGATGTGCGTGCCCGATCCGGCGAAGTCGGCCACGCCGTCGAAGTAGCTCTCCAGCTCGATGCCGTGCCAGTGCACGGCCGTCGCCTCGCGCAGCTGGTTGACGACCGTGATGCTCACCGGCTCGCCGCGCTTGAGCACGATGGTCGGGCCGGGCAGCAGAGTCGCGGGGGCCGGCGTCTGGCGTGTGCCCTCCTGCAGCACGTAGCCGAACGACGGCTCCGCTTCGCTGCCGCCCACGTCCTGTGCGACGAGCCGCAGCCGCCGGCGCGCGCTGCCGGCAAGGGTCACAGCTGATGCGTCACGTCCGCGCACCTCGAGGCCCATCACGAGCCCACCCATCATGTCGATCGCGTGGTTCGCGACGTGCACCCCGTGTTCCGCCGGCAGCGGCGTACCGTCGAGGGGCGCGTTGCGGAGGACGTGGAAGTTGTCGTGACAGTGGAAGAGCCAGTTGCCCGCACGCTCCGGCACCCACGTCATCGTGAAGGTCCGGCCGGGCGCGGTGCGTTCGGTGACGACGCGATACGGCGGCGTCGCGCTCGTGTAGACGCTGTCCACGATGCCGTTGCCTCGGCTCGTGACGTCGAAGTAGAAGCCGTGCAGGTGCATGGGATGCACAGCCGTGCTGGTGTTGATGACGCGGAAGCGCACCGTGTCGCCAAGGTCGTACGCGAGGCGCTCGGTGTGGGGCCACGCCTTGCCGTTGATGCTGAAGCGCAGGAGCGACGCGCGCTGAACGATGCCCCCTGGGAGCACGCTGTCGCTCCAGAGTGAGATCAGCAGCACGCGGTCGCGCGCCACGGCATCGCGCGGATCGACGATGAAGGCGCCGTTCAACTCCCCGTCGGGCGTGCCGCGAGCGGCGGTGACGGGAGCGGCGACGCTCCCCTGGTAGAAGTAGGTGCCGGGCGCGCCGGCCATGAAACGCAGCTCGCGCGTCGCGCCCGCGACTACCTCGATCGTGTCCGGGCCGCGGCCGGTGTGCTCACCGAATCCACGGAGGGTGAGCGGGCCGCTCAACGGATTGGTGACGAAGGCGTGGATCTCGGTCCCCTCCGGCACGCGGATCATGGGCCCCGGCACGCTGGGCGGCTTGCCTTGCTCGGCGAACGCGCGCACGACCAGGCCGGGCGCGGAGTCGGCATCCGGGTGCCATTCGCCCTCGCGCACCTCGAGGCGGATCGTGAGGACGCCGCCGCGAAGGGTGCCGGCGGGGTGGCGGTTGTCGTTGACGGCGATGCGCTCGATCGCCGGCGCGGACGGGCGCGGCGCGGCGGCGGACGCGGTGACTACGAGGCCGGAGGCGAGTACGAGTGCGCTGCGCATCATTCACTCCCGTGGTGGGTGCCGGATTCTATGCGAATCCGGCTCGGCGCGCGAGCCACTCGCGTCGCTAGTTGTGATTACCGGACACGTTGTTTCGCAGTTGGGGATGTTCACTCGGTCGTAACGGTTACAAGCTGGGGTTGTCGAGGCCACCATCTCACAACCGCCAGAGGGCCGAGTGAACAGTCACAAGAATGCGCGCTTG
>JBBQDE010000421.1:0-2717 GCA_038319425.1 Gemmatimonadales bacterium | reverse complement strand
CCGCGGCCGGACGAGCGATTCGACGGTGTGGCGGACACCGATGGAGAAGGTGATCGGCATGAGCGGCACCTTCCGCAACGTCACGACGGTGCGGAAGCTGGCGGCGAAGACGGCGGGCGTGCCGCGATGAAGAGATTGTCGCCGATCACACTGGCCCCGGCGTAGCCCGGAACTCCTCGTACGCCTGGCGCAGGGCGTCGAGCAGCACGTCGGCCGGCTGCGCGCCCGACACGCCGTAGCGCTCGTCGATCGCGAAGAACGGGACACCGGAGATGCCGAAGGCGCGGGCGCGCGCTTCGTCGGACCGCACGTCGGCAGCGTACGCGTCGCTCGCCAGTGTCAAATTTACCTGCACCGGATCGAGGCCGACCTCGCCGGCGAGTCGCGCGAGGGTTGCCGGATCGCCGACTGCATCACCGTCCGTGAAGTAGGCATGCATGAGCCGCTCTTTCATCGGCTCTGCCTTGCCCGCCGCCGCGGCGAGGTGCACCAGGCGATGAGCGTCGAAGGTGTTGCCGACCCGCACGCGGTCGAGGTGGAACGAGAGTCCTTCTTTCTGCGCTTCGCCCGTCATGCGCTCGTTCATCTGGCGGGCGCGCTCCACCGGCATTCCGTACTTCTTCGCCAGCAGCTCGTCCTGCGACTCGGCATGGGTGCGGGGCGCGTTGGGGTCGAGCTCGAAGCTGCGCCACACGACGTCGACGTCGCCGGCGTGCTCGAACTGCCGGAGCGCCGACTCGAAGCGGCGCTTGCCGACGTAGCACCACGGGCACGCGATGTCCGACCAGATCTCGACTTTCATTACAGCTCCACGTGTGAAGGGCCCGACGTTGACGAATCGTTTCCGCGCACGGATGATTCCCCGATGAAAACTCATCGCGTCGCCTGCATCGCCGCCTCTCTGACACTCGCGCTTGACACCCGTCCCGCCCGAGCCCAACAGCCCGATTCAACCACTTTCGCCTCGATGCGCTGGCGAATGATCGGGCCGCACCGCGGCGGGCGCACCGTCGGTGCGGTCGGCGTGCCTGGTCAACCGAACGTCTTCTACATCGGCGTCAACAAAGGCGGCGTCTGGAAGACCACTGACTATGGGCGCGTGTGGCAGCCGATCTTCGACGACCAGCCCACCGGGTCGATCGGTGCCATCGCCGTCGCGCCGTCGAACCCCAGTATCATCTACGTCGGCAGCGGCGAAGGGCTGCAGCGTCCCGATCTCTCCACCGGCGACGGGATCTACAAGTCCACCGATGCCGGCGCGCACTGGACGCACCTCGGCCTCCGCGACGGACAGCAGATCCCAACGGTCATCGTCGATCCGCGCGATCCAAATCGAGTGTTCGCCGCCGTGCTGGGGCATCCGTACGGTCCGAACACCGAGCGTGGCGTGTTCCGTTCGCTGGACGGCGGCGCGAGCTGGACCAGGGTTCTGTACAAGGATGAGAACACCGGCGCGTTCGACGTCGTGTTCGACCCGGCCGACGCGAACACGCTCTACGCCGTGCTGTGGCCCGGACGCCAGGCACCGTGGGAGATCGGCAGCTCGTTCCAGATTCCCGGCAGCGCGCTGCTCAAGTCCACCGATGGCGGCACCACGTGGCACGAGCTCACACGCGGGCTCCCCACTCAGGCCGACGGGCTGGGACGCATCGGGCTCGCGACGTCGGCGAGTCGCGCGACGCGGCTGTACGCCGTGGTGGACGCACCGAAGCTGGGCGGACTCTATCGCTCCGACGACGCGGGGGAGAGCTGGTCGCGAATCAACACCGACACCCGGCTGTGGGGACGCGGGTCGGATTTTGCCGAAGTGCGCGTCGATCCGAAGAACCCCGACGTTGTGTACATCGCCAACGTCGTGACGTGGAAGTCCACCGACGGCGGGCGCAGCTTCGCCGCATTCCGCGGCGCGCCCGGCGGCGACGACTATCACCGCCTGTGGATCAACCCGGACGACCCGCGCATCATCCTGCTCGCCGCCGACCAGGGGGCGATCGTGACCGTGAACGGCGGCGACACGTGGAGCTCGTGGTACAATCAGGCAACGGCGCAGTTCTATCACGTCACGGCCGACAACGCCTTCCCGTACCGGCTCTGCGGCGGACAGCAGGAGAGCGGCTCAGCCTGCGTCGCGAGCCGAGGGGACGACGGGCAGATCACCTTCCGTGATTGGCATCCGGCGGGCGTGGAGGAGTATGGCTACGCCGCGCCCGATCCGCTCGACCCCGACATCGTGTACGGCGGCAAGATCACGCGGTGGGATCGGCGTACCGGCGACGTGCAGCAGGTGGGCCCGAAGACGCTCCGGTCGCCCGACTATCGCGTCGTGCGCACTCAGCCCCTGGTGTTCTCGATGGCCGATCCGCGGGCGCTGTACTTCGCGTCGACCGTGGTATGGAAGACCCGTGACGGCGGCCAGCATTGGGCGCAGGTCAGTCCCGACCTGACGCGCCCAACGTGGCGCATGCCGGCGGTGCTCGGCGCATTCACCACTGCCGATCCCGAGAAGGGCGCGCATCGCGGCGTCATCTACACCATCGCGCCGTCGTATGACGATGCGAACGTGGTGTGGGCGGGTACGGACGACGGCCTCATTCACGTCACGCGCGACGGCGGCGCCCACTGGCGCGACGTCACGCCGCCGGCGTTGCGCGACCGGCCGTGGGCGAAGATCTCGCTGATGGACGCGTCGCACTTCGATGCCGGGACGGCCTATGCCG
>JBBQDE010000420.1:0-2717 GCA_038319425.1 Gemmatimonadales bacterium | reverse complement strand
AGGTCCTCGAGCTCCGCCCGCAGCTCGCCGGCGTTCGTGAGGTTGCCGTTGTGTGCGAGCGAGATGTGGCCGCCGCGCGAGCTGACCAGCACCGGCTGCGCGTTCTCGATCGTGGACGAGCCGGCGGTGCTGTAGCGCGTGTGCCCGATCGCCATCGTCCCGTGCAGCGCGTCGAGCTGGGGGTTCGACATGTCGGACACGAGGCCCATGCTGCGCACGCCGCGCGCATCGCCACGATCATCCACGGCGACGATGCCGGCCGACTCCTGCCCGCGATGCTGCAGGGAATACAGACCCAGCTTCGTCAGGCCGACGGCGTCGGCCTGCCCACGCACTCCAAAGATGCCGCACATGTCTAGATCACCGAGTCGGAAGCGAGGGCGACGTCCTGCGCTGACGCGGTGCGCTGCATGATGCGCGGGATCGCCTCGTGATACGCATCGGCGAGCTGCCCGACGTTAGCGCGCAGCGGACGGGAACCGATCGTCATCTCGAGCAACCCGGACGACGCCCGCACCGTTCCGAGCACCGTCGCCTTGACGCCATGGCGACCGGCGACGGCCTGCACGGCCGCCGCGTCCGGCGTCGAGATGATGATGCGTCCCTGCGCTTCCCCAAACAGGAGTGCGCGCAACGGAAGCGCCGCCCACGAGGACAGGTCGACCTGCGCGCCCATCTGGTGGGCGCGATCCATCATCACGCATTCGGCAAGCGCCACGGCGAGCCCGCCGTCCGATACGTCGTGTGCGGAGCGCACGGCGCCGGCGCGAATCGCCTCGAGCAGCGCATCAACGAGCGCCTTCTCGGCGCGAAGATCAACGCGGGGCGGTGGGCCGATGACCTCGTCATGCACGCGCTGGAGATACTCGCTGCCGCCCAGTTCGGCGGTGTTCTCGCCGAGCAGGATGATCGAGTCGCCGTCGGTGCTGAAGGCGGCCCGGGTCACGTGCGCAAGCGACTCGACGAGTCCCACCATGCCGATCACGGGCGTGGGGTACACGGCGCCGGTCGGATTTTCGTTGTACAGGGAGACATTGCCCCCGGTCACCGGCGTGCCGAGCACTTCGCACGCCTCCCGCATGCCCGCCACCGCTTCGCGGAGCTGGAAGTACACCTCCGGCTTCCGGGGATTGCCGAAGTTCAGGTTGTTGGTGATCGCCATCGGCCGGCCGCCGACGCAGGCGACGTTGCGCGCCGCTTCGGCGACGGCGATCTGCGCGCCGACCCTGGGATCGAGGAAGACGTAGCGGCCGTTGCAATCGGTCTTGAGCGCGATCGCCTTGTCGGTGCCGCGGATGCGGACCACGGCCGCGTCGCCACCCGGACCGACCACGGTGCTCGTGCGGACGGTGTGGTCGTACTGCTGATACACCCATCGCTTGCTCGCGATCGTCGGCGAGAGCAGCAGCCGCTCGAGTGTCCAGAGCGGGTCCGCTTCCTCGGCGCGCTCCGGAATCTTGTGTGGATCACGCGCGCGCCGGCTCGTCACGTCGGCGCTCTCGCGCGCGTCCGGCTCGTACGTGGGGCAGTCGGTGACCAGGCGGATGCCGGGGAACTCCGCCACTACGCGGTCGCCTTCGACTACGCGATAGACCGGCTCGGCGATCACTTCGCCGATCACGGCGGCGGTGAGGTCCCACTTCTCGAGAATCGCGCGAACGTCGTCCTCACGGCCCTTCTTCGCGACGACGAGCATGCGCTCCTGCGACTCGCTGAGCAGCAGCTCGTACGGCGTCATTCCCTCTTCGCGCGCCGGCACCTTCAGCGTGTCGATCACGACGCCCACGTCGCCGCGCGCGGCCATCTCGGCGGACGACGACGTGAGCCCGGCCGCGCCCATGTCCTGAATGGCCACGATGTGGCCGCTGCGAATCAGCTCGAGGCTCGCCTCGAGCAGCAGCTTTTCCGTGAAGGGATCGCCCACCTGCACGCGCGGGCGCTTCGCATCGCTGGCGGCCGAGAGGTCCTCGGACGCGAAGGACGCGCCGTGGATGCCGTCGCGTCCCGTGCGCGCGCCGACGGCGATGATCGGATTCCCGACGCCGGAGGCGACCGCCCGGATCAGCTCCTCTTCCTTCAGCAGGCCGACGCACATCGCGTTGACGATGGGATTCCCCTCATAGGCGGGATCGAACACGACCTCGCCCGCCACGGTCGGAACGCCGACGCAGTTGCCGTAGTCGCCGATCCCCTTCACGACACCGGCAAAGAGATACCGCACCCGCGCGGAATCGAGGGAGCCGAACCGGAGGGAGTTCAACAGGGCGATGGGACGCGCGCCCATGGTGAAGACGTCGCGCAGAATGCCGCCAACACCGGTGGCGGCGCCCTGATACGGCTCTACCGCCGACGGATGGTTGTGTGACTCGATCTTGAAGGCGACGGCCAGCCCGTCACCGATGGAGATCACGCCCGCGTTCTCGCCGGGTCCCTGCAGCACGTACGGCGCCGAGGTCGGAAGCGTCTTGAGCAGCGGCCGCGAATGCTTGTACGAGCAGTGCTCGCTCCAGAGCGCACTGACGATGCCCAGCTCGGTGAAGGTCGGCGTGCGGCCGAGCATCGCGACGAGTCGATCGTATTCGTCGGCGGTGAGGCCGTGTTCGGCAACGAGCGCCGGCGTGATTGTTGGAGCGCCAGTGCGAGCGGTAACGGTCATCCGGGAGTTTTCTTGTCGGTCGCGGTGGGCGTCACGGGCGCGGTGGTCTTCGCCGGCGCCG
>JBBQDE010000419.1:0-2719 GCA_038319425.1 Gemmatimonadales bacterium | reverse complement strand
TCGATCCCGCACGCCTGGATGAGGTGCGCCGCCGCCGCGACCTGCTGTTCAAGCTGACGAAGAAGTACGGCGCCACGCTCGCCGACGTCATGGAAGCGGGGCGACAGGCGCGGGCCGAGCTGGATCTCGTGGATTCCGCCGACCTCGACCTGCGCGCACTCGAGGAGCGCGAGCGGGGGGCCGAGAAGGCGCTCGGCGACAAGGCGGCCGCGCTGACCGCCGCGCGCACCGGCGCCGCCGAGCGGCTCGGGCGGGCGGTCGATGAAGTCCTTCCCGACCTCGGCATGCCCGACGGACGGTTTCACGCTGTGCTCGTGGCGGCGCGCGAGGCGGGGCCTCAGGGTGCCGAGCTGGTCGAGTTCCGCGTGTCCCTCAACATCGGGCACGAGGAGCGCCCACTCGCGCGGGTGGCGTCGGGGGGCGAGCTGTCGCGCGTGATGCTCGCGTTGAAGACCATTCTTGCGCGGCTCGACCGCGTGCCCACGCTCATCTTCGACGAAGTGGACGCCGGAATCGGAGGACGCGTCGGACTCCAGGTCGGCGAGACGATGCGCCGCGTCGCGGCCTATCACCAGGTGTTCGCGATCACGCACCTGCCGCAGATCGCCGCGCGCGCCCATCATCACATCCAGGTGAGCAAGGGTGCGCGCGGAGGCGTCACGACCGCCGACGTCGCCGTGCTCGATGGTGAGCTGCGCGTCGCGGAGATCGCACGGATGCTGGGCGGCGATCCCGAGAGCGACGTGAGCCGCGCGCACGCGCGCGAGCTGCTCGACACCGCGGCGGCCCTGCCGGCCGAGGCGGCGCTAGCGCCGGCGCGTGGCGGCAAGCGGTCCGGCAAGCGGGGGTAGCGGCGACCGCCGCTAGTGCCCGCGACGGATCTGATAGAACAACCGCACCTGGATCTGATCGCGCGACTGCTTCGCTACTCCTGGATCACCCGCGAGCGTGACGAGTCGGGCGAACGAGACCTCGATTGGATATCGTGCCCTGCCTCGCGCGAACATGTCCACGGTCGAGTAGCGAAGTCCGAATCCGAAGCGCTGCGTAGTGGTGGCGAGTGCGGTTCCGTCGATCGAGACCGGGATGGCGCTCTGGCAATTGGCGCATGGATCGTTCACGGCGTTGAGCGAACCGTACGTCGTCGCGCCGATGCGCTCGAGTCCGTAGTGCCCGTCGAGCGCGAGCGATTCGGTGAGCAGGAGCCTCGGCGTCACGTCCAGGCCGAGCACATCGCCTGCGGTGCGTGTGCGCGTTCCGAACAGTGGATAGGGAAACGGCGCTTCGGGATCGCCCACGAGCGACGCCTGCACCGTGCGCGCAAACGACTTGGCGTACCGGGCCGCGACTGTCGATCCGAAATGGCCGAGGATGACGTCCCACGCGGAATGCGCCTCGACGCCTGCGCCATCGCCGGTCGCGATGTCGACGACGCTCTGCGCGGAGTCGGGACGACTCGTCGCGAACCGGAGCGCGCCACCGACGACGAGGCGGCTCTGCACGCGCGGCGGCGGCGCCGCGTCGTGCTGAAATCGGTCGAACACGAGAAACTGCGCGCCGACGGCAATGTCGCCGAAGCCGATACGCTCCGTGGTATGGATGGAATCCAGGCCGCCACCGTACGGGCTGCCGAGAAATGCCGGCCCTCCCGCGCGCCCCTGCAGATCGATGTAGGAAAAGTCGGTGCCGGCCGTGAAGATGCCGGTCGCGGCACCGGCACCGGCGCCGAGATATTGCTGGAGGCGCTGGTTGAGCTGGATGCGGCGCGCGTCGAGGGTGTCGGCCAGATCGCTCGACGCGCGCGGCGCGATGATCGCCGTGGTGGAACCGACGCCGAGCGTCGTGACCGCGCCGACGAACGCGAGCGCGCGGGCTCGGGCCGCGGTTGCATCGGCCGTGTTGGCGTTCACGGCAGCGCAGCCGCTCGCCGTGGGATTGGCCGGACAGCGCGCGAGAAGGACGCCGAGGCTGTCGGCCGCCTTCTGGAACGCGGCGGCGACGAGCGCGTTCTGTGGGCCCGCGGTCGCGCGAGCCGCGGCGGAAACGTATCCGACGTTCGCATGCGTGGAGTCGCCCGCCACCGTTGCCTGCGCCACTCGACGCGTCTGGACGATTGGGATTAGCAGGCCCACCGAGAGGCGCCGCGTCACACCGTACTCGATGGCGATGGGCGTGGTGACGATGCGCGCATTGCTTCCGACGTGAAGCCGCCCGAGCGACAGGCGCAGCAGCGGATCGCTCGCCAGGGTGCGCAGGCTGGCCTCGATCGGCGTCAGCAGTGGAAACTGCGCGACGCCGAGCGAATCGACTGACAGCGGCGCGCCGAGGGGCGTCGTGCCGCCAGCAGCCGCGAAGCGCTGATCGAATCGCGTCCACACGTTGGCGACGCGCAGGCGCATCATCCCTGCTGGCACCGGCGCGGCGTCGTCGAGGTGTGACAGCGGCGACTGCGCGCTCGCCGCGCCGGCGAGGAGCGGCAGGAGCAGCGAGACGCGAGCGAGTGCGGAGGCGAGCGAAGGCATGGGACCGAAGGTTATCATTGGGGCACGCGACCAACAACTTTACACGCGACATCCGTGACACGACTTCCACTCCCCGCGGTTCCGTGGCAGCTCACGGGCAATCATTGGCTCGCGCTGCCGTGTATCCATCCAGCGGATGGCGCGATTCACGCCGTGAGCATGCTGCATCGCGGCGCACGCGCGGCCGTCGAGTTCGC
>JBBQDE010000418.1:0-2725 GCA_038319425.1 Gemmatimonadales bacterium | reverse complement strand
CCGAGACGCCGCGCGAACTGCGCGGCGTTCTCGTGTGGGCCCACCCCGGCCGGCGCGCTTCTACGATCGCGCGACGGAGCTGGTGGCGCGTGAGCTCCTCGGCAGCATGCTCGAATGCGCCACCGACGACGGGATCACGCGCGGGCGGATCGTCGAGACCGAGGCGTATCTGGGACCCGATGATCCGGCCTGTCACGCCGCCGCCGGCCTGACGGCGCGAACGCAGTATCTCTTTGGCCCGCCCGGCCTCGCGTACGTCTATCTCATCTATGGCATGTATTGGTGCTTCAACGCCGTCACTCGCGAACGCGGACACGGCGCGGCGGTGCTGGTGCGCGCGGTGCACCCCGTCGATGGCATCGACCTCATGAAACGCCGTCGGCCCGCGGTGGCCAGGGATCGCGACCTCACCAACGGACCCGGCAAGCTGAGTCTCGCCATGGGCATCGTCGGCTCGATGAGCGGCACCTCGCTCCGCCAAGGGCCCATCGTCATTCGCGCCGGCGAGCCCATCGACGATGCGGACGTCATCGTGACGCCGCGCGTGGGCATCACCCAGGCCGCCGAGTGGCCGCTGCGCTTCCTCGTGCGCGACGATCCGTACGTGTCCGCCACGCCGAAGGCCTTCTTCCGGCGACCCTTCAGCGGGTGAGTCGGACACACGAAGGGCCGCGTGACGTCATCACGCGGCCCTTCATCCTATCGCGATGCGCTGCGGATCAGGGCTGGCGGTCGATCGAGCTGCCGATGTTGTAGCGGATGCCACCTTCCAGTGTCCACTGCAGGTAGTTCTTGGAATCGAGATTCTTGAGCAGGAAGCCGTTCTGCAGCCACGATCCACTCCCCTGTGCGAAAACGGAGAAGCCGGGCAGTCGCTGCTGGATGCCGGCGATGATCATCGGGGAGATGGCGACGCGCTTGGACTGAAGGCTGTCCCTCGCCGCGCTCGCGAGCGCAGGAATGGGGATGGTCGCGTTCAGTTCGGCCGAGCCGATTTGATTGAGCGCCAACCCGAATCCCAGGTAGGGATGCGTCATGGGGCGCTGCATCGGGAACAGCATCGCCGCGAGCGAGATGCGGCGCAGGTTGCGCAGCTCAGCGGTGGGATCGCCTGCCACGGCAGGCCGCCGGTAGTACGCCCCGGACGAGAAGAAGGATTGATCCAGGCCGACGTAGAGTCCCGCCCTGTTTCGCGTGATCACCCAGTCGAGGCCAACCAGCGGGGCGATGGAGTTCGCCGTTCCGTTCGCCGGGCCCGCCGCGTCGGATTCCGTCGAGTAGTTCAGAAGCCCTCCGCGCACTCCCATGAACCACGCGTCATGGAACGGTCGATCGTCCTGTGCCGCACTCGGCTTCGCGAGTAGAGCGGCGAAGCTCGCCGCCACCATGATGACACGGAGGAGTCGCATAGCAAAAACCTCGATTGATGAGATCACGCCCGGATAACGCCCGCGGAATCCGGGCTCATGCTGGGGACGAAGAGGCTGTGCCCGGCGTCACGGACCGGCTGGCCGGCGGGGTCCGGAACGGGCGCTCCCGGACCCGTCGCCGGTGTCAGATCAGCTTGAGCGTGCGGCCCACTTTAATGAATGCCGCGATCGCCTCGTCCAGGTCGGCTCGCGTGTGCGCGGCCGACACCTGGCAGCGGATTCGCGCCTGACCCTGGGGCACCACCGGAAAGCCGAAGCCGGTGACGAACACGCCTTCATCCAGCAGCATGTCGCTCATCTGGATCGCCGCCGACGTCTCGCCGACGATGATCGGAATGATCGGCGTCTCGCCAGCGAGCGGGGAGAAGCCGGCTTCGATGATCCGCTCACGGAAGTAGCGCGCGTTGTCGCGCAGCGCCTGTACGCGCTGCGGGTTCGCTTCGATGAACTCCACCGCCGCCAGCGCGCTTGCCGCGACCGTCGGCGGCAGGGCGTTGGAGAAGAGCTGCGGCCGCGAGCGCTGCGTCAGGAAGTCGCAGAGTGCCGCGGAGCCGGCCACGAATCCGCCGGCGGCGCCGCCGAGCACCTTCCCGAGCGTCGAGGTGATGATGTCCACCTCGCCAAGCATCCCGAAGTGTTCGGCGACGCCGCGCCCGTTCTTCCCCAGCACGCCGGTGGCGTGCGAATCGTCGATGATCAGCACGGCGTCGTGGTCGCGGCAGATCTGCGCCAGGTCGGGCAGCGGCGCGATGGAGCCTTCCATGGAAAACACGCCGTCGCTCCACACCAGCCGCCGCTTCGCGCCGCTCGCCGCCACGAGCTTGGCGCGCAGGTCGTCGAGATCGGCGTGCTTGTACACCGCCGTCTGGCACTTCGTGATCGCCTTCGCGAGCCGGATCGAGTCGATGATCGACGCGTGGTTGAGCGCATCGGACACCACGAAGTCCCCTTCCTCCACGACGGTCGCCGTCAGCCCTTCGTTGGCGTTCCACGCCGACACGTACGACATCGACGCCTCGGTACCGACGAAGCGCGCGAGCGCCTCCTCCAGGTCACGATGCACGGTAAAGGTGCCGCAGATGAAGCGGACGCTCCCGGTGCCGGCGCCGAACCGCTCGAGCCCCTCGACGCCCGCCTCCACCACGGTGGGCTCGTTGCAGAGACCGAGGTAGTTGTTCGACGAGAGGATGAGCACCTCGCCGCGCCCTTCCATCGTCACGCGCGCGCCCTGCGGCGAGTCCAGATAGTTCAGCCGCTTGTACACCTTCTCGTCGCGCAGCTGCTGGAGTCTGCCC
>JBBQDE010000417.1:0-2731 GCA_038319425.1 Gemmatimonadales bacterium | reverse complement strand
GGTGTCGCATCGGGGCTCGTGGCCGCGCCCTGCGGTGCTCCCGTATTGGCCGCCATCCTCACCTGGGTGACCGCGACGAGGAGTGCGTCGCTCGGCTTCGTCTATCTGCTCGCCTTCTCCTTCGGCATGTGCACGCTCCTGCTCGTCGTTGGCGTCGGCGCAGGCCATGCCGTCCGTCTGCCACGCGCGGGCGCCTGGATGCTGCTCACCAAGCGCGGGTTCGCGCTCCTCCTGCTCGGCGTCGCCGAGTACTACCTCATCTCCATGGGACAGTTGCTCACATGACCAGACACGCTCGCCAGATCCGCCTCGCCTCGCTCACGTTCGTTGCCGTCGCGCTCACGCTGAGCGTTGCGCGAACCGCCGCCGCGCAGGACATGGGAATCAAGGTCGGGGCCACCGCTCCCGACGCGGTCGTTGAATCGATGCAGGGTGCGCCGATGGACCTCGCCGGGTTCTACGGCGACAAGCCGGTGGTGCTGGAGTTCTGGGCCACCTGGTGCCCGCTGTGCAAGCAGCTCGAGCCGGCGATGCACGCGGCGCGCGAGAAGTACGACGGCATGGTGACATTCGTCAGCGTGGGCGTCGCAGCCAACCAGACGCCGGAACGCCAGATGGCGCACGCAACGAAGCAGAAGATGGGCGGCGCGTTCGTGTTCGACCGCGATGGAAAGGCGACCGCGGCGTTCGGGGTGCCGCACACATCGTACGTCGTCGTGATCGACCGCAACCGGAAGGTGGTCTATACCGGTGTCGGCGGCACTCAGAACATCGAGGCGGCGATCAGGAAGGCCTCGCTGGAGTAGCAGCGAGCACGGGAGCGATCAGGTGCCCCCGAACCACTCGTAGCCCTGATCGCTCCAGTATCCGCCGTTGCGCGCCGGCATGAACACCACCCGCGTGAGGTACTTGGTGTTCTTGTAGCCGAGCTTCACCGGCGAATGGACGCGCGCCGGCGCGCCGTGCGCGGGACTGAGCATCCGGCCGTCCATGCCGTACGCCACGAGCGTGAGCGGGTGCATCGCGCTCTGCATGTCCCAGCTCTCGTGATAGTCCTGGTCGAAGCCGGCGAAATCCACGTACTGCGCATCAGCGGTGGGCTCGACGAGCCGCGCGAGATCGCTGACCCGTACCCCCGACCACGTTGCCCTCGCGTTCCACCCTTCCACGCAGAAGTGATCCACCTTCTGCGTTACTCGCGGCAGCTTCGTGAGATCGTCGAGCGAGAGGGAGACCGGCCGACGCACGGCGCCCGACACCTCGAGCCGCCACGCGCCCTTCGCCGCGTCGTCCCACATCGGCACGGTGTCCGAGATGAAGTACTTGGGGAAATCCTTTCCCGCCACCTTCGCCGACGCGGGGACGCGATCCATCGTGTCGTGCCGGAAGATCGCGCGTTCGAGCGTTTCGTTCTTCGTCTCGGCGAGAGCGAGCAGCCGGTCGGCGCTGCGCGGGCTCTTGTTGCACGCCGCCAGCAGCGCACTCGACACCGTGGCCGCGGATACGGTGAGAAAGCGGCGGCGATCGAGGCTCATGACTGCGGCGCCTCCGTGGAATTCGGGTCGCGCTTGCCGGGACCGAAGAGATGATAGAAGGGTCGGGCATTCCTCGCCTCCGGCGACCGGGCGCGGTTGTACCAGCCGGTGATCATCGAGCGCAGCGAATACGGGTCGACGGCGAAGACCATGAGCACATGCACCACGGCCAGCGCGAGCAGCAGCACCATGGCGGTGAAGTGGGCGAACCTCGCCCACTTGTAGTTCACGAACAGCGCGGTGAGGAAGCCAAGCGAGATCGGCTTCCAGATGGCGAGCCCGCTCAGCACGATGATGGCGCCGAGCACGGGCATGGCGAAGTAGGCGCTCTTCTGGAGGGCGTTGTGCTTGCCCTGGTGCGGATGAGTCTTTCGCACGAAGAGGTAGAACTTGATCATCTCCACTGCGTCGCGCGCGTCGCCGCGGCGAGGCGCGATGTCGCGCCATTCGCCGTGAAGGAACAGGAACCCGAGATAGAGCAGCGCATTCGCGACGAGAATCCACATCATCGCGAAGTGCCAGTGGCGCGCGCCGCCCAGCCACCGGCCGAACGTCAGCCACGCCGGAATGGCGTGGCCTTCCCACGGGTTCAGGGGAAAGCGCTCACCGGGACGCGCGAACGCCGGATGCGCGTTGAAGATGCGCATGCCGCTGCCGGCCATGATGACGATCGCCACGACGTTCACCCAATGGGTGAGGCGGATGACCCAATGGTTTCGCCTGACCAGCTCCGCCATGGCTAACGGCCTCCCGTTGCGGCGGCCGCGTCGCGCTCGGCGAGCAGCGCGGCGACTGCCTGATCCTGCTCCTCGTACCGTCCTTCCCCAAAGTGGTGAAAGCGCAGCCGACCGGAAGCATCGGCGTAAAATGCGGCGGGCCAGTATCGGTTGCCGAACGCGCGCCAGATGGCGTCGTCGTTGTCGATCACCACCGGGTACGTGATGCCCAGGCGCGTAACCTCGTCGCGCACGTTGCCAAGCACGCGCTCGTGGGCAAGCTCGGGGGTGTGCACGCCGACGACGACGAAGCCGCGATCCTTGTATTTGGCATACAGCTCCTTCACGTGGGGCAGTGCGTTGAGGCAGTTGTAGCACATGAACGTCCAGAAATCGACGAGCACGACCTTTCCCCTGAGCGACTCGGGAGAGAGCGCGCCGGAGTTGATCCACTCGGTGCCGCCATCGAAGCCGGGCATG
>JBBQDE010000416.1:0-2749 GCA_038319425.1 Gemmatimonadales bacterium | reverse complement strand
CCAGCAGGCGGAGCGCGAGGTCATTGCCTCGCGGTTCGGCGTGGCCGACCGGCTGCTCATCGACTTCGCCGAAGGGCACGCCAACACTCCCGAGGCGGTGGAGACGAGCTACTGGCGGGCCGTGTTCAAGCTGGATCCGTTGAACTTCACGGCGCGCCCTCGCGACGCCGCGGCGCTCCTCGACGATTACCTGAATGCGCCGGTGACGATCGCGCACCGTGGCGCGGCGACGACGCTCCGCCGCGCCGCGATGGCGCTCGACCGGCCGGCGATGCCCAGCCAGCCGCTTTCCTCCGCGGCGGCCGGATCGACCGCTCCGGCTGCAGCGGCGCCGGCCGACGCCAAGGCTCGCGACGACGAGATGCAGCGCCTCAGGGACGAGCTGGCGAAAGCCAACGCGGAGCTCGAGCGAATCAAGAAGCGGCTGTCGCAGCCGAATCCGTGAACGGCCGATAGCCCGATAGCCCGATCGCCCGCGGGCCCGACAGCCCGATGGCCCGAGCATCCGGGTTTCCGGGCTTTCATCCGACCCTGAACAGCTCCAGCGACCTCGCGTAGCGCTCGCCCATCACACGCCGCATCGGTGCGTTGGCGGCGCTCTCCAATTCCGGATCGGCGGCGAGCAGGCGATCGGCCGCGGCGCGGGCCCGCTCGTTGAGGAGCTCGTCGCGCATCGGGTCCGCCACGCGGAAAGTGGGCACGCCGCTCTGGCGCTCGCCGAACAAGTCGCCCATGCCTCGCAGCTGCAGGTCGGCGCGGGCGATCTCGAACCCGTCCTCGCTGCCGACGAACACGTCGAGCCGCTGCTTCGTATCGGGGCTCACGTCGCCGAGCAGGATGCAGTACGAGGCCTCCGCACCGCGACCGACGCGTCCGCGCAGCTGGTGCAGCTGCGACAGCCCGAAGCGCTCGGGATGCTCCACGAGCATGACCGTGGCGTTCGGCACGTCGATCCCCACCTCGATCACCGTCGTGGCGACGAGGAGATCGATCGTTCCGTCGCGGAAGCGGCGCATGATCGCGTCCTTCTCATCCGCCGGCAGGCGTCCGTGCAGCAGCGCCGACGACCGGTCGGCGAACGGGCCGGCGGAGAGCAGCTCGAACATCGTCGTGGCTGCCTTGAGGTCCGATTTCTCCGATTCGTCGATGACCGGATACACGACGTAGGCCTGCCGCCCCTTGCCGATCTCGCGATCCACGAACTGCAGCACGCGCTCGCGCGCCGACTCGGGACGCAGCGCGGTAGAGATGGGCAGGCGTCCCGGCAGCCGCTCGTCGAGGACCGAGAGATCAAGGTCGCCGTAGAGCGTGAGCGCCAGCGACCGCGGGATCGGCGTGGCCGTCATGAGCAACACGTCCGGCGACTCGCCCTTGGCGCCGAGCGCCTTGCGCTGCTCGACGCCGAAGCGGTGCTGCTCGTCCACGACCGCGAGGCCGAGACGCGCGAACGCGGTGGCGTCCTGCACCAGCGCGTGTGTGCCGATGACGAGCGCCGGTGTCGGATCAGCGAGCCGCACCGCGAGCGCCTTGCGCTCGCGCGCCTTGAGGCTGCCGGTCACGAGCACAGGCGCGATGCTTAGCGGTTCGAGCAGCTTCGAGATGGAGCGCTGGTGCTGCTCCGCCAGCAGCTCCGTGGGCGCCATGATCGCGGCCTGGTAGCCGTTCTCCATCGCGAGCAGCGCGCTGAACAGCGCGACAATGGTCTTGCCGCTCCCGACGTCGCCCTGCAGCAGCCGGTGCATGCGGCGCTCGCTGCACATGTCGGCGAAGATCTCGCGAAGCACGCGCCCCTGCGCGCCCGTGAGCTGGAACGGGAGCACTGCCCGCAGCCGCGTGGTGAGCTCGCGCCGATTCTCGAAGCGAATGCCGAGCCGGGTCACGCGCGCCAGCGCCTTGGCCCGCTGCTGCAGGAGCTGCACGAACAACAGCTCCTCGAACGCGAGCCGCGCGCGCCCCTCCATCGCCTCGGCGAGCGACGTGGGCCGGTGCACCATGCGCAGCGCGTCTCCGATGCTCGGCACCGCCGCGCCGGCCAGCACGTCGCGCGGCAGGTACTCGGAGACCAGCGGCAGCAGCTCCTCGAGATGGGCGTCGATGATCCCACGGATCACCTTGAACGACAGCCCCTCGGTGGCGGGATACACGGAGAGCACGCGGCCCTGGGCCGTGCCGCCGTCCTCGCTGCCGAGGTTCACGTACTCGCGCGGCTGAAGCTGGCGCCCGTGGAAGAAGCGCACGCTGCCGCTCACGAGGAGGACGTCGTCCTTGGCAATGGTGCGATCGAGGTACGGCTGCCCGGGCCACGAGACCTCGATCATCCCGCTGTCGTCGCGAAGCACCGCCTGGAAGATGCGCAGTCCTTTTCGGGTGGGCAGCACACCCTTGGAGACGACGCGTCCGATGACCGTGCCCTGCATGCCCGGCTCGAGCGACGAGATGTTGGCGACCGTGCTCGCGTCCTCGTACCGATGCGGGATGTGGTACAGGAGGTCGCCGGCCACGACGACGCCGAGGCGGCGCTACGCGTCGGCGCGCGGCGGTCCTACCCCCTTCAGGTACGTAACGGGGGTATCGAGCCGCAGGCGCTGTTGCCGTGGCGCGTCGCGCGTCACTCGCCGCCCAGCACCTCGGCGAACAGGCGCGCCGCCCAGTGATCGGGGTCCAGGACGCCCGGGGCGGGGAGAAGAACCACCACATGGGCCTGTTCGAGACGACGCCGTTCGCGGGCCGCTCCGCCGGTGAAGACGGC
>JBBQDE010000415.1:0-2798 GCA_038319425.1 Gemmatimonadales bacterium | reverse complement strand
GCGATTCGTGGAGACGATCCGCGACAACGCGGGGCGCATGCAGCGCATCGTGGACGACCTGCTCGACCTGTCGCGCATCGAGAGCGGCGGCTGGCGTCCCAACGTGGGCAACGTCGACGTGGCGGGCGTCGTGCGCGACGTCTTCACCGCGGCGCAGGCCTCCGCCGACGCGAAGGGGCTGCGGCTCGTGTCGGATATTCCGCCAGGGGCCGCCGTGCTGCACGCCGACCCGACCGCCTTCCGCCAGGTGATGAGCAACCTCGTGGAGAACGCCGTGCGCTACACGCAGACGGGCAGCGTCACGCTCCGCACCCGTCGTGGCGAGGCGGGAGTGTGGGTGGACGTGCGCGACACGGGCGTCGGCATCGCACCCGAGCACGTGCCGCGCATCTTCGAGCGCTTCTACCGCGTGGACGCGGGGCGCTCGCGCGAACAGGGGGGCACAGGGCTGGGCCTGGCGATCGTGCGACACCTCGTGGACGCGCATGGCGGCCGCGTCGAGGCGGCGAGCATGCTCGGCCGGGGGACGACGATCAGCGTGCTGTTTCCGTCGGCGCCGGGAGCATAGGGATGCAATCCGGATCGTGACGCCGTGGCAGCGGCGTTCGAACAGGCGGCGACGACAGGGACAGAGATTGTACATCGTACTGGTCGGCGGTACCTGGTACGCGGTACGCCGGGCGACTTCATGAGCGCACGCGAGGGCGTCAGGGAAGCGTGCTCGCCCTACCGCGTACCAGCTACCATCTCCCCTGTCCTCTTTACAACCTGCGCCGCGCCGTTCGAACGCCGTGGCTCAACGACGTTTCAAACGCCCTCCCGCTCAATCAACGCGATAATAGCGCGCTGTACACCAGCGGACGATCATCGCGAGCCGATCGGCCATCGAGTCGCCGACCGCGGCCGAGGCGGTCGCGGCGGCGGTCGCGGCGCGCATCGCCACGACCTTCACCTGGGTGACCGCGCGCTCGGGCGGGATCTGCTGGATCCGGGCGAAGTCGGCGAACTCGTAGACGGCGTCGCGCAGCTCGCTGCGGGTGCCACCGGCGCGCAGGATGCGCTCGATCGTCGCTTCGATGCGATCCTGCCGGGGCGTGAGCGGACGATTCGCGTACGTGGGCAGATCTGGATCGGGCGTCATTCTCTGCCTCGAGGCGGTGTGACGGTGAACGATGGAATCCAGCCGACAACGGGGCAACCCGAACGAAGGCCGCCAACATCACGATCACGTAACGGTTGGTCGCTCGCCTCTCTGGATGCGACGATGGACAGCGGACGCAGCCGCTGCCCATCGACTCACCTTTGTCGGTCGCGTCTAGCGAGCAGCCAGCGATACCGTGCCGAGCTGCTTGATGAGCTGCTTCGCCATCGCGGCAGGCAGCGGCGCATAGTCGAGCGTGGCCGCCGACTTTTCTCCCTCGGTCAGCGCCCAGCGCACGAAGTCGATCAGCTTGCGCCCCTTCGCCGCGTCCGTCTGGTTCCGATAGACGAGCAGCCAGGTGAACGAGGAGATCGGATAGGCGCCCCTGCCGGTGGCATTGACGATCGAGACGCGATAGTCCGTGGTGGCCGGCAGCTTCGCCGCGGCGCCGGCCGCGGCAGCCGTCACCGCGCCGATGGTCGGGGCCACGAACTGGCCCTGTGCGTTTCGGATGTCTGCATACGCGAGCTTGTTCTGCTTGGCGTACGCGAGCTCCACGTATCCGATCGAGCCAGGCAACTGCTTCACCTGACCGGCGACACCCTCGTTGCCCTTGCCGCCCAGGCCCATGGGCCATTGCACTTCCTTGCCTTTGCCCGGCTTCGCCGCCCAGGCGGTGCTCACGGCCGCGAGATAGTCCGTGAAGACGTAGCTCGTCCCCGAGCCGTCGGAACGGTGCACGACGAGAATGTCCGACGCCGGCAGCTTCACGGCCGGATTGAGCGCGGCGATTCGCGCGTCATTCCATTTCGTGATCTTGCCGAGAAAGATGTCGGCGAGCGTCGTGCCATCGAGGCGAAGCGGCCGCTTGAGCTCCGGCACGTTGTACGTCACGACCACGGCGCCGAGCACGGTCGGGATGTGCAGCACCGGTCCGCCCTTGGCCTTCGCCAGCTCGGCGTCGCTCATTGGCGCGTCCGTGGCGCCGAAGTCCACCGTCTGCTCGGACAGCTGGCGGATGCCGCCGCCGGAGCCGATGGACTGGTAGTTGATCTTCACACCGGTCCTGGTGGCGTAGTCGGAGAACCACTTGCTGTAGATCGGATACGGAAAGGTCGCGCCGGCACCGGTGAGATCCTGCGCCGCGGCGGGAACAGCGGCCGCGACCACGAGGGTGCTGGCCAGGACGACTCTGATGAACGATTTCACGAACAGCTCCTGAGATGAAATGGGTGGAGACTAGAAGTTGACCATGAAGTGCAGGTAGTAGCCCTTCGACTGCGCGGGCGGTGCATTCGACAGGTCGTTGCTGGTCGCGAGCGACTCCTGATAGTCGACTGCGAACTGCGCGCGCTGGTTCAGATCGTAGAACGCGCCGCCGATCAGGTTGTGGTACGAGTTCGACGTGGAAAGCGGCACGGCAATGCCGGTGGTCGCGGTGGACGGCGAGACGCGGTCATAGCGCGCGACGAGTCCGAACGGCGACTTGCCGGAGCCATTGGTGAAGGCGAACGGCCGGATCAACGTGAGGCCGGAAAGCACACGTCCCGTAGTCGTCGTGCCGGTGCGCGGAGACGCCACCGTGTTCGCGCCCGCATCGCCACCATCGCGGCGCATGGCGAACTCGCCGCCGAGCACCAGGCGGGGATCCTTGATG
>JBBQDE010000414.1:0-2817 GCA_038319425.1 Gemmatimonadales bacterium | reverse complement strand
CGCCGCGCGAACGGCGACCGTAGCCGATCGCCGGCGTTGTTCGTGCGCGACGCGGGGGCGTGGGTGCTCGATACCACGTCAGCCGCCGTGCGGCCGCGAGTCGCGCCCTGATGCGGTTGCACGAAGCACTCCTGCTGTTTGGTGCGGCCGCGTGCAACGAGTCGAAACCGGCGCCGAACGCGGTGATCTCCGACATCGCGAGCCCGCGCCTGCTCGAGTGGATGAACCGGTCGTGGGGGAAGAACGTCGGCGTGGGCACCGCACGATTCCTGTTCGCTCCCGTCGACAGCGTCGCGTTCTTCGCTCGGCTGGGCTGGCGCGAGGTCCGCTTCCGCTCCGGACTCGAGGAGGCCCGCCGCCTCGGCCGGGAGATGCGCGGCGCCTGGCTCTGGCGCCTGCTCGGACGCTTTGCGTCGCCGGCGAGGCGAGAGGAGTTCCGTTGCATGTCCGGCACGATTCTGCTCGAGCGCGTGTAGACCGCACCGGGAGACTGTGCGAAGGGTGGCGTCGTCGCGAATGCAGCGTCAACTTTGCCGAATGCCTACTCTCCGCTCGGCCACTCGGTTTCTCGTCGTCGTCCTGCTGCTGCTCGAGTCACGGGACGTGCAGGCACAGGCTGCGATCGTCCTCCGCGCTGCTCGCGTGCTCGACGGACGCGGTGGTATGAGCACCCGCGCCACCACCGTCGTCGTGCAGGACGGCAGGATATCGCGCGTCGGCGCGATGCACGGTGCGGTCACGTACGACCTTTCGCGCTACACCCTGCTCCCCGGCCTCATCGACGGACACGATCACGTCGGGTGGCACTTCAACACGACGGGGCGCTTCCACGCCACCGGCGACGGCGAGACCGTCACCGACGAAACGCTCGCCGGCGCGGGCAATGCTTACGTCACGCTGATGGCCGGCTGGACGACCATCGCCAGCCCCGGGTCGGCCAGCGACGCCCCGCTGCGCGACGCGATCGCGCGCGGCGTGCTCCCCGGCCCACGCATCCTCACGTCGCTCGAGCCGCTGAGCAATGCGACGCTGGTCCCCGACTCCATCCGCGCGCTCGTGCGGCTGCGCAAGGCACAAGGCGCCGACTTCATCAAGATCTTCGCGTCGGCCAGCATTCGCGACGGCGGCACGCAGACGTGGAGCGACGAGCAGCTCGCGGCCGGGTGCGGCGAAGCGACGCGGCTCGGCCTGCGCACGATGGTGCATGCGCACAGCGCCGAGGCGATGCGCGCCGCGACGCTGGCCGGTTGTACGCAGATCGAGCACGGCGTGTTCGCGACACAGGACGTGCTCGATCTCATGGCGCAGCGCGGCACCTGGTTCGATCCGCAGTGTTCGCTCGTGTTCACCAACTATCTCGACAACCGGGCGCGGTACGACGGCATCGGCAACTACAACGCCGTGGGCTTTGCCTCCATGGAGAAGGCGCTGCCGGCCGCGGCGAACGTGGTGCGGATGGCGTCTCGCACCAGGGGGTTGAAGCTCGCGTTCGGCACCGATGCGGTGGCCGGCGCGCATGGCCGCAACGCCGAAGATCTCACCTGCCGCGTGCAGAAGGGCGGGCAGGCTCCGATGGATGTGATCATGTCGGCCACGTCCCGCAACGCCGAGTCGCTCGGCCTCGGCGACCGGACCGGTGCGATCGCCGCGGGAATGGAGGCCGACCTCATCGCGGTGGACGGCGACCCGACGAAGGACATCACCGCGCTCGGGCGGGTGGTGTTCGTGATGAAGGCGGGCAAGGTGTACCGGAGTCCGTCTCGGTAGCCGCGTCGTGCTTCGTACCGTCTGTGTCTTCTGCGCCGCCAATCCTGGCACGCATCCGCGCTACGTCGAGCGGGCCGCCGCCATGGGGCGATATCTGGCCGCGTCAAGGCGCCGCATCGTGTACGGCGGCGGTCGCACGGGCCTGATGGGCGCGCTCGCCGACGCCGCGCTCGCCGCTGGCGGCGAGGTGATCGGCATCATGCCGCGCCATCTGGTGGATCGCGAGGTGGCGCACGCCGGCCTTACCGAGCTCCGCGTTGTGGCGTCGATGCACGAGCGAAAGGCGCTGCTGGCCGAGCTGTCGGACGGCTTTCTCGCCATGCCAGGCGGGCTCGGGACGCTCGAAGAGCTGTTCGAGATCTGGACCTGGGGTCAGCTCGGACTGCATCGCAAGCCGTACGGGCTGTTTCAGGTCGAGGGCTTCTACACGCCGCTGCTCGAATTTCTCGATCATGCCGTGGCGGCCGGCTTCATCCGCCCCGAGAATCGCGCGCTCCTCGCCGTGCACGACGAGCCGGCGGAGCTCATCCGGCGCATGGAGCTCGCGCCGATTCCCGAAGTGCCTCGCTGGCTCGATCGGAGTACGACGTGACTACGCGGATAGGTTGCGAGCCCGAAGCGGGGAGCGGCGAGCCATGCGCGGTGAGCACCGAGTGGCATGCTACTCACTGCTCACTGCTCACCGCTCCAGGCTCCCATCTCTCCGCTCTCCTTCTGCCCGACGTCGCGTCAACGTGCGTCTGCGGTCAGGCGTCCCTCGCGCTGCCCTCCGTGAGGCCGTATCATCTCCGCTTCCCCAGTGGAGACCAACATGTGGCGTGAGTTCAAGGCATTTCTCGTATCGGCGAACGTGCTCGCGCTGGCCATCGCCGTCGTCATCGGCGCGGCGATGGCCAAGGTGGTCGCGGCGTTGGTGGCGGACTTCATCATGCCGATCGTCGCGTACGCCGTTCCGGGCGGCGACTGGCGCGCGGCCGTCTGGAACGTCGGACCGGTGAAGTTCCTCGTCGGCGACTTCGCCGGCGCGCTGATCGATTTCCTCATCATCGG
>JBBQDE010000413.1:0-2826 GCA_038319425.1 Gemmatimonadales bacterium | reverse complement strand
TGCCGACCTGCCCCACGAACCAGACGCGCCCCTGCTGGTCGGCATAGGGATCACGCGGCCGCGTCTTGTCCCACGGCGTGCTCCAGGTCTTCGGCTCGGAAGCGGATGGGCCATTCTGTCGAGTCGTCTGCGCCCCGGCGGCCAGCGGAACCGACAGGGCGAGCAGCAGCGTGCAATGGAGCGAGCGCATGAGCGTCGCCGGACTGAGTGTCCACCGGCGAGTCACGTGTGCGACGCGGCGAGCGCAGTGATCGCGCGTCATCACGTCGACTGAGAACGGCTGAGGCGAAGCAGTCCGGCGCGCGACGGGTGGAATCCGTTCACGGCGTAGAACCGCTCGAGCTCGAAGGCGAAGTCGACGTGCAGCCAGTCCGCGCCGGCGTCTCCGGCCTCGCGCGCGGCGTGTCCGATCAGCGTGCTGCCGATGCCGCGGCTGCGGTACTCCGGCAGCACGGTGGGCTCGAGCAGGAATGCGTGTGCTCCGCCGTCCCACGCGACGTAGACGAAGCCCACCAGCACGTCTTCAGAGTTGAACGCCCCGACGTACGTGACGCTGTGCTCGAGCACGCGCTGGAAATCGCGGTCACGGTGCTCGGGCCAGGCCGCGGCGTACAGGCGGTTCAGGAGGGTGTTGCCGAGCGGCGGAGAGATACGGTAGTCGATATCGGTCATGGGCTCGGCCGAGGACGATCATGGTGTCCGGGCAAGATGCCAGTCGCGCCGCAACGGGGCTAGAGCGGACCGGTTCACGCGCTGCGCGCCAGGACGGCGGCTACCGACGTCGCGCGTTCAGGTCGTGCACGGCGTCGAGAAACTCGGCGCGTGGCAGGTGCAGCACCATCTCGAGCTCCCCGGCATCGAGCCAGGTGCCGTGACAGGTGTCGCATACATCGATCTTCACGTGCTCCACGTCGCGCACTTCGAGCGAACCACCACACCGGGGACACTTGAGCCCGGGGCTCCCTGTCGTCGCCCGCGCGGCACGCTCGCGATCGAGCGCGGCTCGCTGGAGCTTCAACCACTCGGCGTCACGGCGTGCGAAATACTCGTTCTCGGTCTGACTCGGTTTTCCCGGCTGCCACATAAGGACCTCCTCGAGAGGGCTGCCGTCGAATCTGCAACCGGAGCGGCGCGTGGCAAGGCTCGCGGATCGCCGGCGCGATTCGAGCGGGCCGCGGGACGGGATCAGCGTATCGGGCGCGGAGGTTGTCGTGATGATGGACCAGGACGATAGATTGCCGACATGACCCGCACCGACACCACGTCACAGTTCACGATCCGCTCCGCCGCTCCGGCAGACGCCGCCGCCATCGTGGCGCTCATCGATCTCAACGTGGCGAGCGGCGAGCTGCTGCCCCGCACCGCCGAGTTCGTGCACCTGCACACGGACCATTTTCTCGTGGCGGAGCGCGACGGCGAGATCATCGGGTGCGTGCACCTGGACGAGTACGCGCCGAGCCTCGCCGAGGTGCGCTCGCTCGCTGTTGCACCCTCTGCGCAGGGACTCGGCGTCGGTGTGGGACTAGTCGCGGCGCTGGAGCGGTTGGCGCGAGTGCGCGGGTACACCACCGTGTTCGCGGTGAGCAACAGCGGCGAGTTCTTCCGGCGGCGCGGCTACGACGAGCGACACATCCCGGAGCTGGACCGCGAGCGATCGAGCGTCAGCCGATACAAGGGCGTCCACGCGAAGGACCTCACCGCGGAGCCGGCGTCTCGTCACTGACCGTCGGATATCGCCGGCACGGTCTTCGCCGATGCGGGTGGCATGATGGCCGAGGCGTAACGGCGTCAGCAGCCTCGGGCCGGCGACTCAGGCCGCGTGCGGCAGCGCGAGCAGCGACTCGAGAAAGTCCTCGGTGCCCGCGGGACCGGTGACGTCGAGCATCAGCGCACCGCCACCCGGCGTGACCTCGATCCTGAACTCGAGAAAGGCGCAGCAACGCTGCTCGAGCTGCGCCACGGCGTAGAGCTGCCGAAGGCGGCGGGCCGTGGCGCCGAACACAAAGCGCATACCGCGCGGCAGGCGCACGCGCTGGAAGGCCGAGGCGACGAGACCGGGCAGCAGCTTGTCGCGCTGAGCGCGCAGTTCGAGCGGCGACAGGGTGCAGGCGAGTGGAGCGAGCGTCATGGGCATCGGGGCTGGTCGTTGATCGGGGAATCCACCGGCCCCGCAACGCGTTCCCGCGCCCGACCCCGCTAGATCATCTTCTTCCAGCGCATGCCGAGCAGGAGCACGATGGCGAGCGCGAACTGGAACCCGACCATGATCTCGAAGCCGTAGCGGGCGCTGGCGAACGGGATGTGCTCGAAGTTCATCCCGTACACGCCCGCGATGACGACGAAGGGCACACTGAGCGCGCCGACGACGGCGAGCCCCTTCGACACGGAGCCGAGCCGGTTGGAGACCTGGGTGAGGTAGCTGTCGAGCGTGCTGCTCATGAGATCGCGATAGCTGTCGAGCGCGTCGGTGATGCGGAGCATGTGGTCGTACACGTCGCGGAAGTACAGCTGCGCGTCCGCCGGCAGGAACCGGGACGGACGATTGGTGAGCTGGCTGAGGACTTCGCGCTGCGGCGCGAGGAAGCGGCGCAGGGAGATGACCAGCCGCTTGACCTGGAAGATCTCCTGGAGCAGCTGCTCGTCGAAGTGCCCGAACACGCGCTGCTCGATGTCGTCGACGAACTCGTCGAGCTGGTCGAGCAGGGGAAAGTAGGCGTCGATGGCGAGGTCCAGCGCCTGATGCGCGATGCGCGCCGGCCCGCGCTCGAGCAGGTCCGGGTTCGTGCGCAACCGCTCGGTGAGCGCGCGGACCACCGGCGACGACTG
>JBBQDE010000412.1:0-2866 GCA_038319425.1 Gemmatimonadales bacterium | reverse complement strand
AAGGCGATGCCGCCCACGAGGAGCAGGGTGCGCAGGGTGTCGG
The DNA here is from genome assembly GCA_038319425.1 of Gemmatimonadales bacterium. Taxonomy (GTDB): domain Bacteria; phylum Gemmatimonadota; class Gemmatimonadetes; order Gemmatimonadales; family Gemmatimonadaceae; genus AG11. The sequence goes on along the minus strand of JBBQDE010000412.1, from coordinate 2,823 downwards.
ACACCAGCGCGAGGGCGACGAGCGCTTCGTTCATGCGCGTAAAGCTGTTCGGCGTCTCTCTCCCCTACAAGGTGGCGCCGCTTCGTGAGTACATTCTGTTTCGTCCATCTCCCGAGCGATCGATGACCGCTGCCGCCGCGCGACGCCACTGGCTCGTGAAGTCCGAGCCCGACTCCTTCTCCTTCGCCGATCTCATGGCGAGCCCGAAGCGCACCACGGGCTGGGACGGCGTGCGCAACTACCAGGCACGCAACTTCATGCGCGACGACATGAAGCGCGGCGACCTCGTGTTCTTCTACCATTCGAGCACCGATCCATCGGCCATCGTCGGCGTGGCCGAGGTCGCGCGCGAGGCGTACCCCGACGCCACGGCGTTCGACGCGAAGGACTCGCACTTCGACCCGAAGAGCCGCGCCGACGCGCCGACCTGGGTGATGGTGGACCTTCGCGCCGTCGAACCGCTCGCGCGCATCCTCACGCTCAACGACCTTCGCGGCGTGAAGGGACTGGAGAAGATGGTGCTCCTCCAGCGAGGCAGCCGGCTCAGCGTGCAGCCCGTGACGGCGCGGGAGTGGGAGATCGTGTACGCGATGGGGATGGGTGCTCAATAGAAGAGCGTACTGCAGTGCCCTTCAGTCAGCAGGCATGGTTCAACGCAGCAGCAGCCAGATCCCGCTGCCGATCCCGATCACCGCGACCGCCCCGCGCACCAGCCACTGAGGCAGCCGCTGCGCACCCCGTGCACCGAGGTACCCGCCCGCGATCGAGCCCATGGCCATGCTCAGGGCGACCGGCCAGTCCACGATCCCGCTCGCCGCGAACGTCACGGCGGCCACGACGTTCATGCAGAACCCACTCCAGTTCTTCAGCCCGTTCATGCGGTGGATGTTCACGAACCCCATGAAGCCGAGCGCGGCGAGCATGAGGATGCCCACGCCGGCTCCGAAGTAGCCGCCGTACACGCCAACGGCGAGCTGCATCATCAGCAGGCCGGCTGCCGGCGTCCGCGACTCGAGCTCCTCCTGGCTGCGCGCGACCGCCTCGTGCCCGCGCACCCACCGCAGCAGCGGGCGCTGGAGGAGGAAGAGCGCCGTCGCGCCGAGCACCAGCCAGGGAACGACGCGCTCGAACGTCGCGTTCGAGGTGTGCAGCAGGAGCGCAGCGCCGAGGCCACCGCCGGCGAGGCTGGGAAAGGCGAGCGCAGCGGCCCAGCGGCGGGCACCCACCAACTCTCGCCGGTAACCGACCATCGAACTGAGCGCCGCCGGCAGCAGCGCCACAGTGCTGGTCGCGTTCGCCGCCAGGGGCGACAGGCCCGCGGCAACGAGCGCGGGAAAGGTGAGCAGCGTCCCCCCGCCAGCGACGGAGTTCATGACGCCGCCCAGCAGCGCCGCCACGGCGGCGACCAGGAGCCGGCCGAGCGGAAGCGGGGCGACGTCGGCCAGGATCACGCGGGAGGCGAGGCTCGGGGTGGCGGCACGGTGACGGACTCCAACCGCGAGTCGGAACTGGCCGAATCATAGCGGGATTCCGCTCGCGATGGACCGGTGGCCGCACCAATGTCGCGACGCATCGCACACCAATACATTTCAACCTCGGCGGCGCACCAGCTCCGCCGAGTGCTGGATCTCCAAGGGAGAACGTCGAACATGAGCAAGGCCGAGCCGAAGGCGGCGGGCGCGTCCTCCGGGACGCTCGAGATCAAGGACTCGCGTACCGGGACGAGCTACTCCGTCCCCATCCTGCCTGCGGGCACGGAAGGCGATACGACGATCCGCGCGATGGACCTGCGCCCGATCAAGGAGCATCCAGACGAGTTCGGGCTGATGACGTATGATCCCGCCTTCATGAACACGGCATCGTGCAGGAGCGCGATCACGTTCATCGATGGCGACAAGGGGATCCTCCGCTACCGCGGCTATCCCATCGAGCAGCTGGCGGAGAAGGCGAGCTTTCTCGAGGTGGCCTGGCTGCTCCGCAATGGCGAGCTGCCCACGCAGTCGGAGTACAGTGACTGGGCGCACCAGATCACGTACCACACCTACGTCCACGAGAACATCCGGACGTTCCTGCAGGGCTTCCGGTACGACGCGCACCCGATGTCGATGCTGTGCAGCTCGGTCGCGGCCATGTCGAGCTTCTATCCGTCGGCGAAGAACATCCAGGACCCCGAGGAGCGACACATCAGCATCGTGCGCCTCCTCGCGAAGCTCCCCACGCTCGCCGCGTTCTGCTTCCGGCACGTGAAGGGCCTCCCCTTCATCTATCCCGACAACGACCTCGGTTACGTCGAGAACTTCCTGTCGATGGTCGCGCGGATGACGGAGCCGAAGTACCAGGGCAATCCGGTGTTCGTGAAGGCGCTCGAGGTGCTGTTCATCCTCCACGCCGATCACGAGCAGAACTGCTCGACGAACGCGGTACGCGCCGTCGGCAGCTCGCACGTCGACCCATTCTCGGCCGTGACGGCCGGCATCGCGGCGCTCTACGGCCCGCTGCACGGCGGCGCCAACGAGGCCGTGCTGCACATGATCAAGGAGATCGGGGACAAGAAGAACATCCCCGCCTTCATCGAGGGCGTGAAGGGCGGAAAGGGACAGAAGCTGATGGGCTTTGGGCACCGCGTCTACAAGAGCTACGATCCGCGCGCGCGCATCGTGAAGAAGCTGGCCGACGACGTGTTCAAGGTGGTCGGTGTGGACAAGGATCTGGAGATCGCCCTCGAGCTCGAGCGCATCGCGCTGTCGGACGACTACTTCGTGTCGCGCAAGCTGTACCCGAACGTGGATTTCTACACGGGGCTGATCTACCGCTCGATGGCGT
>JBBQDE010000411.1:0-2870 GCA_038319425.1 Gemmatimonadales bacterium | reverse complement strand
AGCGCGAGACCCTGCGAGACCTGATCCTGCGCGCGGGGGGCCTCACCGAGGAGGCGCACAATGACGGGATCGTCTTCGTGCGCAAGGGCTCCACGACGTATCAGGTCATGAGCAGCGCAGACCAGGGGCGCACGAAAAACGCGGGGTCCACTCGCATTGCCGCTGGCACCGCCCCCGGGGCGACGGTGCTCAAGTCCACCGGTGCGGCGAACGAGGACGAGGTGGCGACGCTGACACTGCAGGACAGCCTCACCCGCAATCGGGCCACCAACGGCCGCATCGGCATCGATCTGGCCGAGGTGATGCGCCACCCCGACTCGCGAGACAACATCATCCTCGAGGACGGGGACGAGATCACCGTGCCGCGCTACAACCCGGTCGTGCGCGTGCAGGGTGCCGTGAACGCGCCGGCGAACGTGACGTTCGTGCCGGGGCGCGACATCTACTACTACATCCGGTCGGCGGGCGGCGGCTCGCGCACGGCCGACGAAGGGCGCGCGTTCGTGACGCAGCCCAGCGGCAAGTTGGAAAGTGTTCGCGGGCGCGGCATCTTTCCGGACGCTGTGCCGGTGCCGCAAGCCGGTGCGGTCGTCAGCGTGCCGGAGAAGGATCCCGCGGAAAAGAACGACTTCGCGGCGATCGCGACGGTCCTCGCGCAGGTCCTCGCCAGCCTCGTCACCGTCGTCGTCCTGCTCAGGCGTTAGGACCGTGAAGGAGCGCAGGCGGTCGATGCGTCGCTCCTCATGACGGTGGATCGTCGCGCCACGCCGAACCGCGATCGGCGCGCTCCGTTCGTCCTCGCCATTGCGCTGCTCGGCGTATCGCTCTCCGGGCCGCTCGTGCGGCTCTCGCACGCGCATCCGCTCGCCATCGCCACGTGGCGCCTCGGCCTGTCACTGCTCGTTGTCGCCATCGCGCTGCTCATCACGGGCGATTGGCGCCAGTGGCGCGTCGTCACCCGCCGCGAGCTGATGATCGCGGCGGGTGCGGGCTCCATGCTCGCGCTGCACTTCTGGAGCTGGAACGCGTCGGTGTCGCTCACGAGCGTCGCCGCGTCGGTCGTCCTGGTCAACACCCAGCCCGTCGTCGTCGCGGTGCTCTCGGTGGTCTGGCTCGGAGAGTCGCCGACGCGACGCCAGTGGCTGGGGATCGGCATCGCCGTGACCGGTGCGGCCATCGTCGCGTTGCCGGACCTCGTGAGCGGCACGCTCGGTGGGTCTGATCATCCCCGCGCCCTCCTCGGTGACGCTCTCGCCCTCGGCGGCGCGCTCACCGCGGCGATCTATTTCGTGGCCGGCCGGCGCCTGCGCGCGAGCCTCGAGCTCTGGCCGTACGTCGGCCTCGTCTACGGCTCCTGCTTCATCGTGCTGCTCGTTCTCGTGGCGCTGACCGGCGCGCCGCTCGCGCCGCAACCGCCGCGCGAGCTCGCGATCTTCGTCGCGCTGGCGCTTGGCCCCATGCTGCTGGGCCACACCGGTCTCAATTGGGCGCTCAAGCACTCGCCGGCGTATCTCGTGAACCTCACGCTCCTTGGCGAACCGGTCGGGGCGACGATCATCGCCGCCATGCTGCCGGGCATTCGCGAGGTGCCCGGGCCCGCCACCCTCGCCGGCGGCGCCGTGGTGCTCGCGGGCATCCTGCTCACGGCCCGCCGGTAGCCACAACTCGCGGGGGTGCAGGGTTACCTTTCGGTACCCCATCTCACCCCGCGCATGGATCAGCTGTCGCTCGACATCGTCGTTACCCGCGGTGCGCTCGTCGAGTCCCGGCACCGCGTGCACGCGGCGGTGTCGAATGCATCGGGCAAGCTGATCGCTGCATCCCACGAGACCCACCAGCAGACCTATTGGCGCTCGTGCGCCAAGCCGTTCCAGGTGATGCCGTTCCTCGAGGCGGGGGGGTTCGATCGCGTCGGCTGGGGCGACGATCAGCTCGCGCTCTCCGTGGCGTCCCACGGCGGCGAGCCGGAGCATGTGGCGCTCGCCGAGGAGATGCTGACTTCGATCGGCATGGAGGTGGGCGACCTCGCGTGCGGCCCGCAGGATCCCCTCGCGCAGCGCGGGCAGAAGCTCCTGCGCGACAAGGGGCAGCATCCGAGCCGCCTGCACAACAACTGCTCCGGCAAGCACGCGGCGATGCTCGCCCACGCTCACAGCTCGGGGTGGCCCGCGTTCGGCTACGAGCGTCGCGACCACCCGGTGCAGCGCGATTGCCTGGACGAAGTGGCGCGCTGGACGGGCCTGGATGCGTCGGACATCGTGCTGGCCGTGGACGGGTGCGGATGCGTCGTGTTCGGCATGCCGCTGGAGTCGATGGCGCGCGCGTACGCTCGACTCGCCGACGCCGCGCGCCGGTCGGCGCACACCGCGACGCGCATCGTCCACGCGATGCAGACGCGCCCCTTCCTCGTCGGTGGCACGGACCGCTTCGACTCGGCCCTGATCGAGGCGACGGAAGGGCGCGTCATCGCCAAGATCGGCGCGGAGGGGGTCCACTCCATCGCGATCATCGACGACGGGATCGGCATCGCCGTGAAAGTCGAGGACGGGGCCCAGCGGGCGCAGTTTCCCGCGGTCATCGCCGTCCTTCAGCACTTCGGAGCGTTGCCCGACGATCTCCCACCGCGACTCGCGGAATTCATGTTTCGGCCGGTGCGCAACAGTCGCGGTGAGACGGTGGGTGAGGTACGCCGTGCGAGCTGACTCGCTCCCGGACCGGCTCCTCCTCGCGAGGGTGGTCGGCAAGTAGCTTCCACGTCGGCGTGCGCTCGACGCGCGCCGCGCTCGATCGGTGACGAACCGGTCACCTGCCTTCGTACCTTTGCTCCGTCTCCCGAGATGTTCATCGATCGCGTCATCGTCCGTGTCACC
>JBBQDE010000410.1:0-2890 GCA_038319425.1 Gemmatimonadales bacterium | reverse complement strand
TCGCCGTGATGGGCGCGGACGAGGCGCATCGCACCGACGACGCGCGTGCCCGCGTGGCCGACGCGCTGCGCCGGTTCCGCGCCCTCGAGCATCGCATCGAGCCGGCCGGCCGCTACGCGGACGTGGAGTGGATCAACGACTCCAAGTCCACCAACGTTGCATCGACGCTGGTGGCGCTGAAGGGTATGCAGCGCCCCACCGTGCTGTTGCTGGGCGGCCGACACAAGGGGGAGCCGTACGGCGCGCTGTCCGATGAGCTGCGGCGCACGGTCAAGCTCGTCGTCGCCTACGGCGAGGCCGCGCCGCTGGTGGAAGAGGACCTCTCGGGCGTCGTTCCCGTCGCGCGACTCGGCTCCTCGTTCGACGAGGTGCTGGCGCGCGCGCGCGCCGGTGCCGCCCCCGGCGACGCAGTGCTGCTCTCGCCCGCGTGCTCGAGCTACGACATGTTCGACAACTACGAGGAGCGCGGCCGCGCCTTCACGCGCATCGCCGCCGAGCTCGGAGCCGCACCCTCGTGGCCACCGCCGCGAGCGCCGGAGAGCGTCCGCGCGCGGCGGCGCAGGTGCGGGACCGTTGGCGCATGGGCACCGAGGCGCGCGGCCTCGTGCTCGTCACCGCGCTGCTGCTCGCGTTCGGGCTCGCCGTGCTTTACAGCGCGAGCGCCATCGTTGCGATGCAGGAAGGGCGCAACAGCTGGTACTACATCGCGCGACAAGCGAGCGGTGTGATGGCCGGCGTCGTCGCCTTCGCCGTGGCGGCCAAGCTGCCGGCGGAGAAGTGGCAGGCGTGGGCGTGGCCGATCATGTACGTCGCGATCGCCTCGCTGCTGCTGTGCCTCGTGCTGCCGGAGAGCATCGCGCCCCGCGTCAACGGCTCGAAGCGATTCCTGTTCGGGAGCTCGTTTCAGCCGTCGGAGTTCGGCAAGCTCGCCGTCGTCGTCTGGACGGCCATGCTCATCGTGAAGAAGGGGCAGCAGCTGCGCCGCCTCACGAAAGGCGTGCTTCCCTTCTTCCTCGTCATCGGGCTGTGCGACATCCTGGCCGCGCTCGAGCCCGACCTGTCGGTGGCGATGCTGTATACGCTCATCCTGGCGGTGCTGCTCTTCGTCGGCGGCGTGCGCATCGCGCACTTCGTCTTCCTCGGCGCACTCGCCATCCCACTCATGTGGCGGCAGATCGAACGCGTGCAGTACGCGGTGCTGCGCCTCACTTCTTTCCTCGATCCAGGGAAGGCGCCGGCACAGGTGAGCTATCAGCTCAACCAGTCCCTCATCGCGGTGGGCTCGGGCGGCGCATTCGGCCAGGGATTCGGGCAGGGGCGGCAACAGTACGGCTTCCTGCCATTTCCCTACAGTGATTTCATCGCGAGCAACATCGGCGAGGAGTGGGGATTCATCGGCCTCACCGCCGTGACGGTGGCGTTCGCGGCCTACGCGCTGCTCGGCTTCCGCATCGCCCGGCGGGCGCGCAGCCCTTTTCTCCAGCTCGTGGCGGTGGGACTCACCTTCGTCACCGCGCTCACGGCGTACCTCCACGTGGGCGTGGTGGTCGGGCTCTTGCCTACCACGGGGCTGACGCTGCCCTTCGTGTCGTATGGCCGCTCCAACATCGTGCTCACCATGTTCTTCACGGGCATCCTCGTGAACATCGGCAGCACGCGGGAGCGGGTCATCGGCGGTGGCGCCACGGATCCTTCCTCTCCGGGCTGAGGCTTCACGATGGCGAGCGGGACGACGGTACTCTTCGCGGGCGGCGGCACGGGCGGACACCTCTATCCGGGGCTCGCGATCGCACGCACGCTGGTACGCCTCGATCCGGGCGTGCGCCCCTACTTCATCGGGGCGCTGCGCGGCATCGAGAAGACGGTGCTGCCGGGCACGGAGTTCCCGCACCTGCTGCTCGACCTGCACCCGCTCTATCGCACGAAGCCGTGGGAGAACTGGCGCACGATCCGCGGCGCGCTCGGTTCCTGGCGCCAGCTCGGGGCGCTTGCCGGAAAGGAGCGGCCGGCGCTCGTCGTGGGCACCGGTGGCTATGCCGCCGGGCTCGCGCTGGCGTACGCCGCGCTGCACCACATTCCCATCGTGCAGCAGGCGGGCGACAGCTATCCGGGCCTCACGGCTCGCGCCTTTCGTCGCTGGACGTCGGAATACTATCTCGCGTTTCCCGAGGCCGGCCGTGTGATCGGCGGCACGCCGGCGCAGCACGTTGACACCGGTGCGCCGATCGAGCCGCCGCCGCGGCCGCGTCCGGATCGCGCGGCGGCGCGACGCGCCTGGGGCTTTCCCGAGCGCGGCGGTCACGTGCTGCTGATCTACGGCGGCAGCCAGGGCTCGCGCGCCATCAACCTCGTCGTCGCCGACTGGGTGAAGCGCGGGCTGCCGGATGATCTCCATCTCATCTGGATGACGGGGAAGGCGAGCTACTCGGAGTTCGCCCCGCTCGACGGCGCGCGGGTCAAGGTGCGCGAGTTTCTCTCGCCGATCGCCGACGCCTACGCGGCCACCGACATCGCGCTGGTGCGTGCGGGCGCAATGACGACAGCGGAGCTGTTCGCCTGGGAGATTCCCGCCGTGCTCGTGCCGCTTCCGACGGCCGCCGCCGATCACCAATCGGTGAACGCGCGAACGCTCGCCGCCGCCGGGGCAGCGATCGACCTGCCGCAGGCGCAGCTCACGGTCGACCGGCTCGACGCGACGCTGCGCGGCCTGCTCGCCGATCCCGCCGCGATGCAGCGCCTCGCCGACGGCGCGCGGGCGCGCGCACGTCCGGATGCGGCGGAGACGATCGCGCGGCGGATCCTCAAGCTGATTGCCGCACGGGAGAAGCCCGCACCGCGATAGTAGCCAGTGGCATTCCGCGATTGCTTTTGCCTGCTCGGCTCCCCCTCA
>JBBQDE010000409.1:0-2892 GCA_038319425.1 Gemmatimonadales bacterium | reverse complement strand
ATGCTCACCGACGGACGGTCGATCCAGTCTCCCCTTGCGATGATCGCCTTCGGGGCCCCGTAGCCATTCCAGAGTGCCAGCGAACGCGGAATGTCGATGTGCCCGATGCCCTGCAACGTGACGGTATCCGCGCTCGATGCCACGACCGTGCCTTCAACCTTCACTGCCAGCCCCTGCACGAGACCATACGGCTCGAGGCCGAGGGCCTGGAGATAGCCGCCGGTGGTGCGGGAGATGTAGAACGGGCGCATGCCCACACTCTCCTTCAACAGCTGCAACACGATGAGATCGGATCGCATGGGCACGCCGTATTCCAGTCGTCGAGGATCGACGACCGCGCGGATGCCGGCGTGCTGGAAGAGCTGCGGCTCGCGAACGTTCACGTACTCGGGGATCGCGTCCAACTGCGCGGTCGACAGCGAGAGGATCGGCCGGGTCGGCCGCGGCCACGCGTGGCCCCGGTAGGTCGCGGGTCCATGCGCGGGGTCGTACGGCTCGATGGGACGTCGCACGAGCCCGCGCGGATACCAGTCGGTATTGAGCAGGGACGTCACGGCCACGGTCACGTCGCGACGCACCCCTTCCACCTCCTGCGCGTACCACAGCGGGAAGGTGTCGTTGTCTCCGAGCGTGATCAGGATGCCGTAGGGCTCCACCGAGTTCAGCAGATCGTGCGCCCACTCACGAGTGGCCGTCTCACCCGCGCGCGAGGCCTGACGCCAGTTCGCGACGAGCGGTATCGCGGCGAGCAGCAGCAACGGCGCACTCCCCACCCATCGCCGCGCACCTCCGTTCCCGACTCGTTCTGCCACGAAGTGCCAGAGCGCCGCCAGCCCGAGCGCGACCCACACGCTCCACGCCGAGTAGCTCCAGAGATAGAAGTAGTCGCGGTCGCGCACCTCGCGGTCGACGCCGGCGAGCCCCGGATCCTGCGAGGCTCCGTACTTGAAGTTCATGTAGTACACCAGCACGAGCGTGACTGTGAAGATCAGCGGCCCGAAGAACCAGAAGGACGCGCGATCGTGACGCCAGTGGACGACGCCGCCGGCGCCGCCGAGCCCGAGGAAGAGGAGCCCGAGCGCGGTTTGCAGGCCGGGCTGGGTGCCATGGGCGTCGCGGAGCCACTGCCACTTGAAGTACAGCCACCACATTCCGAGCTGGGCGGAGAACGGCGCCTGCCGCACGCTCAGGTCCGGCTTGCCGTACTGATCGCGGTTGATGTTGGCCATCAGGCGCGTGGCCGTGGTTCGCGAGAAGGTGCACGACAGGCCGATGCTTGTCGCGCACCCCGTCGGTTCGCCTTCGTTCATGACCGGATGATGCGCGGCGCGAATCGGTTCCAGCGCGAACGGCGTGAGGCCGAAGCCGAGCGACAGCAGTGCCGCCGCAACGAGGCGCCAGCGCAGCAGGATGCGCGGCCGGCGCACGATCACCGCCACGCCGACCGCGGGGGCGACGAGGAAGCCCGCGGGGTGATTCGCGTAGCCGAGACCGATGAGGTAGGCGATCAGCACGAGCAGCCGGTCGGCGCGACGTCCATCGGGGTCGTCGCACCAGAGCACGGTGAGCCACGACACGATGGCAAAGAACGCGAGCGAGACGGTGTACACCTTCTCGTTCACGACGCTCTGGTTCCACACGGTGAAGGCCGTGGCGCTCAGCAGCGCGGCGAGTCCCGCGCCGACCAATCGCGGCCAACGAAGCACGATCCATTGCGCGAGCACGCGCTCGGCGACGAGAAACCAGATGGCCGCGGCGACCGCGCTGCTGGCCGCGGCGAGCAGGTTGACCCGCACGGCCACGCTGCCGAGCGGCAGCAGCGTCGCCACGCGCCCCAGCAGGACGAACAGCGGGTTCCCGGGCGGGTGCGGAATGCCGAGCGTGTACGCGGCGGTGATGTACTCGCTGGCGTCCCACATCGCCGTCGTCGGGGCGAGCGTGATCACGTACAGCGCCAGCACGGCCAGCCCCGTCACGGCGGCGGCCCCGTACGACGGACGCGGTGTGTGATCGAGCGGCATGGAGTGGGTCATTCCCGTCAGTCGTGAAGGAGGACGACCGGCACGAGCACGAGATAGCCGATCACGAGCAGCAACGCGGCGACGGTGAGACCGCCTCGCACGAGATCGAGATAGCCGACCAGCAGCGCGACGAGCGTGACGGCGCGCAGCGCAAGCGCGCGCCGTGCCGGCGCGGAGGGGACCGTCCGCACGAGATGACCGGTGAGAGGGGTGATCCGCCTTGGCGGTGGATCAGTTGGAGGCGCGCGCGACGTGCAACAGGGAGTACACGCGACCGTCGTCGGCGCGGACGCGTTCGGCGGACGGATCGGGGACCCAGCGGGTTCCATCCACCACGAAGGCGTACCGATGAGCGCCGTCACGCATCGCGAGCGTGGCCGACCAGCGATGCGTCGCGGCATCCTGCGCGAGCGGCGTGCTCGACGCGCGCCAGCCGTTGAAGTCTCCGACCACCGCCACCTGCCGTGCGCCGGGATCGTCGAACATCAACCGCACGAGGCGAAGCGTGTCTCGCAGCGTGGACACCACGGTATCCCCGATCACCGCGGTCTTCGCCCCGACATCGGTGTCGTGTCCGGCTGGCAGGAGCGCGGACAGCGTCGTGACGGACCCCACACCAGCCGCCACGGCGAGCCCCACGATCGAATGACGGGCGCCTCGGCCGAAGAAGGGCTGCCGCGATGGCGGACGCTCGGCCGATGCTTCGCGCACCCGCTCCATCAGCCGCGCTTTCGCGCGGGCATCCACCGGCACATCGGCGTGCAGCGCGGCCCGGAGCCGGCGCTCGAACTCGACGTCAGACACTCGGTACCTCCTGCAGCAGGGCACGCAGCCGCGCGAATGCGCGCTGGACCCGCATCTTGAGCGCCGA
>JBBQDE010000408.1:0-2898 GCA_038319425.1 Gemmatimonadales bacterium | reverse complement strand
CGCTTTCTCGTGGCGCATCCGGTAGGTCGAGGCATTCTCGCGCTCGTCGCGGCCGGCCTGCTGTTGCTCGCGGCCTCCGCGCCGCGTCCCCTTCCGCCGCGCGACGCCGAGCGCGTGGAACGACGCGACCCACTGGAACAGGTCGACGCGTTGGCGCACGCCTATCAGCAGGTGGCGGCCACGCGAACGATCACGTCGCGGCTGCTGCACGGCGTACGCAGCCGCATCGAGCACGGAAGTCCCACGGCGCGCCTGCGCACGGACGACGCCTTCCTTGCCGGGGCCGAAGCGAGCGATCCGTCGCTGGGGGCGGACGTCACCGTGATCGGGCGCGCGTTGCGCGAGCCGGTGGCGGCACGCGACCTTCAGGACGTCGGCGCCGCGTTGCGCCGGATCGAAGAATCCTTCACGACCCCGAGCGCATGACCGCCAGCCTCACCGTGCAACAGGGCGCCGACCTCCTCGAGCGTGTCCGACAGGCCGTCGCCACCCGCGTGGTGGGGCAGGAGGCCACCGTGGCCGACGCGCTCATTGCCTACCTCGCGCGCGGTCACGTGCTCGTGGAGGGCGTGCCGGGCACCGCCAAGACGCTGCTCGTCCGCTCGCTCGCCTCGGCGCTGGGCCTGCGCTTCGCGCGCATCCAGTTCACGCCGGACCTCATGCCGTCGGACGTGACGGGGGTGAACGTGCTGCGCGATCCCGCACGCGGATTCGAGTTTCAGCCCGGACCCGTGTTCACCGACCTGCTCCTCGGCGACGAGATCAATCGTGCGCCGGCGAAGACGCAGTCGGCGCTGCTCGAGGCGATGGCGGAGCGGCAGGTGACGGTGGACGGCGTGTCGCGGCCGCTGGGTGACGCATTCACCGTGTTCGCCACCCAGAACCCGGTGGAGCACGAAGGTACCTATCCGCTGCCCGAGGCGCAGCTCGATCGCTTCCTCGTCAAGACGGTGATGCCGTATCCCACGCGCGAGGCCGAGCTCGAGCTGCTCACGCGCTACGAGAACGGATTCGACGCCGAGCGCCTGCGGGATGACGACATGCCCGCCGCGCTGAGCGCGAGCGAGGTTGCCGCGCTGCGGCGCATGGTGGACGCTGTGCGCGTGGCGCCCGAGGTGCGCGCGTACGCGGCGGACATCACGCGCGCCACGCGCGACGAGCGCATGCTCGCCCTGGGCGCGTCTCCCCGAGCGACGGTAGCCCTGTTCCGGGCAGCGCGCGGAGCCGCCGTGCTGGAAGGTCGCGACTTCGCGACGCCGGACGACGTGAAGGGCATCGCACCGGCGGTGCTGCGGCATCGGATCACGCTCGCGCCCGAGCTCGAAGTGGAAGGGCGCACGCCGGACGACGTCCTGGCCGCGCTGCTCGCGCGCGTTCGCGCGCCGGAGTGAGCGCATGACGGACGCGAGGTCGGTGCTCCGGCAGACGCTGGGTTTCGCGCCGACGTGGCGGCTCGCGCTGCTCGCCGCTTGCGTCGCTCCGCTCTGGCTGCTGAGCGGCAGCCGGGCCGGTGCCGCCGTGGCGATACTGGGGTCGATGGCGCTGGTGTTGGCCACCGCGCTCGATGCCGCATTGCTTCCCGCCGCGCGCGACCTGGCGCTGCGCCGCGAGCTTCCCGCCACGCTCGGCGTTGGCGATACCGTGGATGGCAGCTACCGGATCGAGTCGCGGTGGGGACGTGCGTTGCTGCTCACGGTTCACGATGCGCCGCCGCCGGCGCTTCTGGAGTTCGCCGGACGCGAGGATCCCCTCTTACTGGCCCCTCGCGGTTCGCTGGACCTGCCATTTCGCGCGACGGCCCGTGCGCGCGGCGAGGCCGTCCTCGGCGATGTCGCGCTGCGGGTGACCACGCCGCTGGGTCTCGTCGCGCGCACGATACGAGTTCCGATGGACGATCGCGCCGTGATCGCGCCGTCCCTGAGCGGCGTGCGCCGCTTCCGGTGGCTCGCGGTGCACGAACGGCTCGCGGCCGCCGGTGTGCGCGATGCGCGCCGGCTCGGTGAGGGGCGGAGCTTCGCCCGACTGCGCGACTACGTCGTGGGCGACGACCCGCGTCACATCGACTGGAAGGCCACCGCGCGGCGCGGACATCCGATCTCGCGCGAGTTCACCGTGGAGCAGTCGCAGACGATGTACGTGCTCGTGGATGCCGGCCGCTCGATGACGCAGCTCGCGGGCGCCTATCCGCGGTTCGAGTACGCGCTCTCGTCGGCGCTCGTGCTGGCGGACGTCGCCGTGCGCGCCGGCGACCGCGTTGGCGCGATGGTGTTCGACGACCAGCTTCGGGTGCTCGTGCCGGCGCAGCGTGGCTCGGGCGCGCTGCAGGCGCTGCGCACCGCGCTCGTGCCCGTCCAGCCCACCCTCGTGGAACCGGACTACTCGGCCGCGTTCCGCACGCTGGCGCTCCGCCAGCGCAAGCGCGCGCTCGTCGTGCTCCTCACCGATGTCATCGACGCACGCGCGGCGCGGTCGCTGCTCGCGCACCTCTCCCGCGGCGCATCGCGGCACCTCGCCGTGGTGGTCGCGTTGCGCAACGAGGCGCTGCTGGGTGCGGCCGCGCTGCCGACGGTGGGTGCAGGCGCCGCGGGGCTCTACCTCAGCGCGGCGGCGGAAGAGCTGCTCACGGAGCGCGCCACCGCGCTCCAGCGCATGCGCGACGCCGGCATCGTGGTGCTCGACGTCGCGCCGGACGCGATGGCGGCCGCGGTGGTGAGCCAGTACCTGGAGCTCAAGGCGCGCGGCGCGCTGTGACGGCTCGCAGGGCCAGCGACGCATCGCCGGCGGGCGGCGTGATCGCGGACACGTCGCGCGCACGACCGCCGCGCAGGTAGAGCACGAGCAAGACGAACGTCGTGCCGCTCACCGCGAGCTTTCCCTCGATCGGCCACCACTCGATAG
>JBBQDE010000407.1:0-2914 GCA_038319425.1 Gemmatimonadales bacterium | reverse complement strand
CATCATCGTCGCCGGCATCGCGGTGGCAGCCGAGGTGATGGCACGTATCGAGGCGCGCGAGGTGCACGTCTCGCGCTACGGCATTCGCGAGGGACTGCTGCTGGAGATCGCGAAGGTCACGCCAAGCGTCGCCGATCCGGGCGAGGCGCGAGAGCGCTCCGTTCGCGAGTTCGCCGAGCGGTGTCATTACGAGGAGGGGCACTCCACCCAGGTGCGACGCTTGGCGCTCCGCCTGTTCGACGCATTCGGCGCCAGGATCGGTTGCTCGCCGGCCGAACGGCAGACCCTCGCCGACGCGGCGCTACTGCACGACGTCGGGTATCACATCAACTACGATCGCCACCACAAGCATTCCTATCACCTCATCCTGCACGCCGAGCTCCTCGGCATCGCGCCGGCCGAGCAGGTGGTGATCGCGAACGTGGCGCGCTATCACCGCGGTGCGCCCCCGAAAAGGAAGCACCGCAACTTCAGTGGCCTCGATGAGGAATTGCGCGACCGCATCGTGCGGCTGTCGGCCATCCTCCGCGTCGCGGATGGGTTCGACCGCGGTCACGTGAGCGCCGTCGGCGAGCTGGGGGTCCGCTTCCTCCGTCGGGCCATCCGCATCACCCCGCGCCCCGCAACCGGTGCCGGTCAGCTTCGGCTCGAGCTCTGGGGCGCCCACCGGAAGTCGCAGCTGCTCGCCGAACTGGCGGGCGTTCCGGTGGAGATCGTGGCGGACACCGGCGCCGTGCTGTCGTCGGCCGACGCGGAGGAGAGCTCGGAATAAGCGCCACCGGGAACCCGGTGCGCCGACCGTCACTCGCCGGTGTGCGGCACGCGCGGCAACTCGTGTGACGGTGCGTCTTCGTGCTCGCCCCATGAATCCGCGAGCAGCCGCAGCTGCGAGGCGCGCACCTCGCCATCCGGCGTTCGCTGCGAGTAGCGTCCGTCCGCGCTGAGCTCCCACGCCTGACGGTTGTCGTCGAGATACGTCTGGAGCAGGCGACGCAGCCGATCGCGCAGCCGCGGCACCTCCACCGGCGCGACCGCCTCGACGCGGCGGAGAAAGTTGCGCGGCATCCAGTCCGCGGAGCCGATGTAGAGCTCGTCGTCACCGGCATTGCCGAACTGCCAGACGCGCGAGTGCTCGAGGAAGCGGCCGATCACGCTGGTGACGCGGATGCGGGAGCTGACGCCGGGAAGGCCGGGGCGCAGGCAGCAGATGCCGCGCACGATCAGGTCGATCTCCACCCCCGCCTCCGACGCGGCGTAAAGGGCATCGATCGTCTCGGAATCCACGAGCGCGTTCATCTTGGCGATGATGCGTCCGCCGCGCCCCGCTCCCGCGTGCGCGGCCTCACGTTGGATCAGCTCGATGAAGCGCGCGCGCATGTTGGCGGGCGCCACGAGCAGCTTGCGGTAGAGGCGCTGGCGCGAGATGCCGGTGAGTGAGTTGAACAGATCGCTGACGTCCGCGCCGATGGACGGACTGCACGTGAACAGTCCCACGTCGGTGTACAGGCGAGCCGTGCGCGAGTTGTAGTTCCCGCTGCCGATGTGGATGTAGCGGCGGATGCCGTCGGGCTCTCGGCGCACCACCATCGCCGTCTTCGTGTGCGTCTTGAGCATTGCCGAGCCGTAGCCGACGTGCACGCCGTAATCTTCCAGCGTGCGGGCCCAGGAAATGTTGTTCGCCTCGTCGAACCGCGCGCGCAGCTCCACGAGCACGGCCACCTGCTTGCCACGCTGCGCGGCCTCGGTCAGGGCGCGCACGATCGCGGTGTCGCCCGACGTGCGGTAGAGCGTCAGCTTGATCGCGAGCACCTGTTCATCGAGTGCCGCACTCTGAAGGAAGCGCTCCACCGTGGCGGGGAACGAATCGAACGGATGGTGCACGAGGAGGTCGCGTTCACGAATCACGTCGAAGATCGAGCGGTCCGGGTCGCGCAGCTCCGGCGGCACGCTCGCCGTGAATGGCGGATCCCGCAGCTCGGCGATGTCAAGCGCCGCGAGCTCCATCAGCGCCGACAGGTCGAGGAGGTGACCCGCCTCGTCGATGTCCGCTTCGCTCAGCGACGTGCGCGCCGGGAAGTCGGCATCGCGCAGCTCCTCGAGCAGCAGCGCGCGGACGTGCGGCGGCATATCGTCCTGGACTTCGAGCCGGATCACCTCGCCGAAGCGCCGTTCGAACACCCGCTCCTCGATCGACGCCAGCAGGTCGTCGGGATCCTCGAGGTTGGTGAACTCGAGATCCGAGTAGCGCGTAACGCGGAATGCATACCAGCCCACGACGTCGAGCCCCGAGAAGAGTGTCTCGAGATTCTCGCCGATCACCTGCTCGAGCGGCACGAACTCGTGCGTTCGTCCGGGCACCGGCAGCCAACGCGACAGGCGCTCCGGCACCTTCACTCGCGCGAAATGCACGGTACCGAGCGCCGGGTCGCGCACTTCCACCGCCAGCGACAGCGACAGGTTGGAGACGTACGGGAACGGGTGCCCCGGGTCCACGGCGAGCGGCGTGAGCACCGGAAAGATCTGCGATTCGAACTGCTCGTCCACCGCGCGGCGCTCGGTGGCGGTGAGGTCGCTCATCCGCACCAGCCGCACCCCGCGTGGCGCGAGCTCGTTGAGCAGGACGCCGAGGCAGCGGCGCTGATCCGCGAGCAGGAGCACGACCCGCTCCCGAATCGCCGCGAGCTGCTCGACCGCGGTCAGTCCGTCCGGCGTGTGGTGCAGCGTGCCGGACGCGATCTGACGACGCAGCCCCGCGACGCGTACCATGAAGAACTCGTCGAGATTGCTGCCGAAGATGGCGAGTAATTTGTGCCGTACCAGCAACGGCACCCGTTGGTCCGCCGCCTCGTGCATCACGCGCGCATTGAACGCGAGCCAGCTGTGCTCGCGATTCAGTTAGAGCGGCGGCGGCGGA
>JBBQDE010000406.1:0-2923 GCA_038319425.1 Gemmatimonadales bacterium | reverse complement strand
GTCAGCGGAGGCGTACGCGCGCACGGCCATCGCGATGGCGGATGCGTTCATCGGCACCTGGGACGAGAAGTATCGCAGCAGCGTGGCGCGCCCGGAAACGTTCATCAACTCGTATCTCGACGAACGATGGGAGCCGGTGCTTCAGACGCCCCCATTCCCGGAATATCCCAGCGGCCACAGCGTCGTGTCCACGGCCGCGGCGACGGTGCTCACGAAGCTCTACGGCCCCGCGGCCGCGTTCGTGGATTCGTCGGAGGTGGAGTTCGGCCTGCCGGCGCGGACATTCCCTTCATTCCAGGCAGCCGCGGCGGAGGCGGCCATCAGCCGGCTCTATGCGGGCATTCACTACCGGCCGGCGATCGAGGAGGGCGCGACGCTCGGCAGAAACGTCGGCGCGCTGGTGAACAGCCGGCTGACGACGCGGGATTCGGATGCGGTGCAGCGGACGGTGGCGAGCGGCCTCCCGGCGCGAACGAGCCCCGCCAGTCACTGATTCGGAGTCGAGCCCTTCTGCTTCGTCTTGATGATGATCACGCCGTTCGCTCCGCGCACGCCGTACATCGACAGGTCGGCCGCCTCCTTCAGTACCTTGATGGAGGCGATGTCGTACGGGTTGATTCCCGAGAGGGCGCCGTTGGGTCCCGGCACGAACGGACTCCCGTCGAGGATGTAGAGCGGTTCGTTGTTCCCCATCAGCGATGATCCGCCGCGGATGCGCACAGCGATGCCGCCGTCCGAACTGCGGCCGACCCAGACGCCGGGCGACCGGTTCATCAGCAGCGTCTCGATCGGATCGCCCGGAGTGGGTTGGATCTGTTCGGCCGTGACCGTCGTCGAGGCGGAGGACGGCCCGCCGGGTGCGGGCGCGGTCTGCGGGTCGTTGGACGGGGCGCAGGCAGCGAGAAGCGCGAGGGCGAGGGTGCGCGGCAGCCGCGCACGAAGGGGGGATGCCATCATGTAGCCCCGAGGTTGGAGTGTAGTGTCAGGGTAAATGGCAGCATTCCCCGCGCCGAGTCAAGTTGCGTCCGCTTATGGATTCGCCAGATGACTACAGAACACCGGAGATACGGATGTTGAAGGCTTCCTGGGGGGGCGCCATCGCACGCTCCAGCATGTTCGCGGTGGTGTTCGCATCTGCGGTGGCGGCTCAGGCACCGCTGCGTGTCTCGTCGCCGGATGGCCGCAATGCCGTTGCAGTGGACATCCGCATGGGCAGGCTGGCGTATGCGGTGCAGCGCGACGGACACGCCGTCCTCACGCCGTCCCGCCTCGGATTCGAGTTCCGGGATGCGCCAGCGCTGCGCGACAGCCTGCGCATCACCGGGCACGCCGAGCGATCGCACGACGAGACGTGGACGCAGCCGTGGGGCGAGGTGTCGCGCGTGCGCGACCACTACAACGAGATGCGAGTGGAGGTGACGGAAGCCTCGACGCCGGGCCGGCGCTTCGCCGTGGTGTTCCGCGCATTCGACGACGGCGTCGGCTTCCGGTACGAGCTGCCCGACCAACCCGGCATCGGCAGCTACGAGATTTCGGATGAGCTCACGGAATTCTCGCTGGCTGATAATGGACGGGCGTGGTGGATCGCCTCGAACCGGCCACGCCTCGATCGGTCCGAGCAGCTCTACTCCGCCGGCCCGGTGAGCACGCTGGACAGCGTGCAGACGCCGCTCACGATCGAGATGGCGAGCGGACTGCACGTCGTCATTCATGAAGCGGATCTCGTGGATTATCCGCGCATGTTCCTGGCGGGGCCGCGCATGGAAGGGCGGACGCTGCGTGCCGCACTGGCGCCGTGGGCCGACGGGGTGAAGGTGCGCGGCCATACGCCGCTGGTCACGCCATGGCGCACGATCCAGATCGCGGACCGCCTCCAGGACCTGCATCCGCAGGTGCTGACGCTCAACCTGAACCCGCCCAGCCGCATCGCCGACACGCGCTGGATCGCGCCGCAGAAGTACGTGGGCATCTGGTGGGGGATGCACATCAACACGATGACGTGGGAATCCGGCCCGAAGCACGGCGCCACCACCGCGAACACGAAGGAGTACATCGACTTCGCCGCCGCGAACGGCTTCAAGGGCGTGCTCGTGGAGGGCTGGAACACGGGATGGGACGGCAACTGGATCGCGAACAAGAACGCGTTTTCGTTCACCCAGCCCTATCCGGACTACGACCTGAAGGGGCTCGCCGCGTATGCGACGTCGAAGGGCGTCGGGCTCATCGCGCACAACGAGACGTCCGGCGGCATCGCCAACTACGAGCGGCAGCTGGACGACGCGTTCCGCCTCTACCAGTCGCTCGGCATCCACGCGATCAAGACGGGCTACGTGGCGGACACCGTTGGCGGCGGGCACTCGCACTACGGCCAGTTCGCCGTGCGCCACCATCGCAAGGTGATCGAGACGGCAGCCCGCTACGGCATCATGGTGGACGCGCACGAGCCGATCCACGACACCGGCGAGCGGCGCACCTGGCCGAACATGATGTCGCGCGAAGGCGCACGCGGTCAGGAGTACAACGCGTGGGGCGCCGAGGGGGGCAACCCTCCCGAGCACGAGACGGTGCTGTTCTTCACGCGCCTCCTCGCCGGCCCGATGGATTTCACGCCGGGCATCTTCGACATCCTGATCAAGCGACCCACCGGCACGGGCCGCACGCTCGAGGAATCGCGGATTCGCACCACGCTCGCCAAGCAGCTCGCCCTGTACATCGTGCTGTACTCGCCGATGCAGATGGCGGCCGACCTGCCGGAGAACTATGAGGGGCAGCCGGCCTTCCAGTTCATCCGCGACGTGCCCACCGACTGGGAGCGCACACGCGTGCTCGACGGAAGGATCGGCGACTACGTGGTGGTTGTCCGCCAGCAGCGCGGCGGGCAGGACTGGTACCTCGGCGCCATCACCGACGAGGAGGCGCGAAC
>JBBQDE010000405.1:0-2929 GCA_038319425.1 Gemmatimonadales bacterium | reverse complement strand
TCGTCGGCATGAAGGTGGAGCTCACGCTCATCGACGGCAGTACGCATCTCGGGTGCATCTTTCCCGACGTGCGCGCCGATCGACAGCGTCTGATCGACGCCCTGAACACCTCGCTCCCCTTCGTCGCCCTGTTCGCCGCCGACCAGCTTCGGCTCGTGAACCGCCGGCATATCGCCTACGTTCGCCCCGTCACCTGAGCCGCATGCCTCAGCTCGACCGCCTTTTGTCCGTCATGGTGGGCCAGCGCGCCACCGCCCTGAAGCTGCACGAGAGTGAGCTCGCCGAGCTCGAGATCGGCGGGGCGCCGCGTCCGATGACGAAGACCGCGCTCACCAGCCAGCAGATCGTGTCGCTCCTGCGCGAAGTCGCGCCCGCGGAGGCAGCCGCGCTGCTCGACGCCGGCCACGCGGCGCAGTTCGACTACGTCTCCGAGGACGGCGCGTTCTGCATCGACGCCGCGCGCGAGGGCGTCCAGTGGCGCGCCCGAGTCACGCTCGACGAGCGCCGCGAGCGGCAGCGGCTGAACGGACACCAGCGCCCCGACATTCCGGAGTATGCCGCCCCGACGTCCATCCCGGCCGCCGCGACGCCGCCGACGGTCGTCGCGATGGTCGCGGCCGTTCACGCGCCCGCTGATGAGCCGCTCTCCGCGTCGGCGCAGAACGACGTCATCGGCGCGTTCGCCGGAAGCGATGAGGCTCACGCCGCGCTGGATGCGCTGCTGCGCACGATGGTCAGCCGCAACGCCAGCGATCTGCACCTCCGATGTGGCGAGCCGCCGATCGTCCGCCTGCACGGCGAGATGACGCGGCTCGAGGGCAGTGCCCTCGAGCCGGCCGAGCTCGAGGCGATGATCCGGTCCGTGATGCCGGAGCGGAACCGCCGCGAATATGCCGAGAGCAACGACACCGACTACGCCTACGAGCTCGATGGCGTCGCTCGCTTTCGCGCCAACGCACTGAAGGACCGCAAGGGACCAGCGGCCGTCTTTCGGCAGATCCCCGCCACTGTCGTGAGCGTGGAGCAGATGGGGATCACGCCCGAGGTGCAGAAGCTCTGTCAGCTCAACAAGGGGCTCGTGCTCGTCACCGGTCCCACCGGATCGGGCAAGTCCACCACGCTTTGCTCCCTGATCGATCTCGTGAACCGCTCGCGCAGCGACCACGTGCTCACGATCGAGGATCCGATCGAGTTCGTGCACCCGAACAAGAAGTGCGTCATCACGCAGCGGCAGGTCGGCGTGCACACGGGCTCATTCAAGAGTGCGCTGCGCGCCGCGCTGCGCGAGGATCCCGACATCATCCTCGTCGGCGAGCTCCGCGACCTGGAGACGGTCGCGATCGCGATCGAGACGGCCGAGACGGGGCACCTTGTCTTCGGTACGCTGCACACCACGACCGCCGCCGGCACGATCGACCGCATCATCGACCAGTTCCCGGCCGACCGGCAGGCACAGATTCGTGTCATGCTGGCCGAGTCGCTCAAGGGCGTGATCTCGCAGACGCTCTGCAAGAAGATCGGCGGCGGACGTGTGGCCGCGCGCGAAGTGCTCCTCTCGATTCCCGCCGTGGCGAACCTCATCCGGGAAGGCAAGACGTTCCAGATCCCGACCGTGATGCAGACGTCCAAGCGCCTCGGCATGGTGACCCTGAACGACGCGCTGATGGAGTTGGTGGACGGGAAGCTGATCGAGCCGCCGGAGGGCTACGGCAAGGCCGTGGACAAGGTGATGTACCTCAACAGCCTCCGGTCGCGCGGGTTGGACACGGCGTTCGCGGAAGGGGATCCGACGGCCGCGAAGGAGCCCGCAAAGGAGCCGCCCAAGGCCGCCGCGGCGGCCGCGGCGAAGCGATGAGCTGATCGTCGGCCGACGCGGTCGTTCTCACAACGAGAATGGGGTGCCTCATCGCGAGGCACCCCATCTCCGTTCAAGAATTCGCGGGCGCGGGCGGCGCGCCGTCAGTGCGCCGCCCTATGCTCGTGATCCCTCGCGCCCATCCCGTGGCTCGTCGTCGCGTCCGTCCGGCGCGCTCGCTTCGAGTTCTCCGCGGGGAAGCGCGTATTCCTCCCGAGCTGCGTACCCGTAACCGCCAAGAACCTCCCCGCCGCGCATGTAGTCGTGGCCGTAGCCGCGTCCATGGGGATACTGCTGCAGGGCAGGGTCATGCTGTTGGTGCATCGGACACCTCCTAGGTGGTGTGAGCCTTCACCCCTACAGTTGGGACTTTGCGCGCCGCGGTCAAGTGGGGGTATGCCCGAGCTTGTTTGAAGATACGGCTCCAAGGTATATTTGCGGGCTATGCAGATTCGTAACATCGCCATCATCGCGCACGTCGATCACGGGAAGACCACCCTCGTCGACAAGATGCTCCGCCAGTCCGGCGCGTTCCGGGAAAACCAGATCGTCGCCGAGCGGGTGATGGACTCCAATCCTCTGGAGCGCGAGCGCGGGATCACCATCCTCGCGAAGAACACCTCGATCCGGTGGAAGCACACGAAGATCAACGTCGTCGACACCCCCGGCCACGCCGACTTCGGCGGCGAGGTCGAGCGCATCCTGCGCATGGTGGACGGCGTGCTGCTGGTCGTCGACGCGTTCGATGGCCCGATGCCGCAGACGCGGTTCGTGCTGCGCAAGGCGTTGGAGCTCGGTCGCACTCCCATCGTGGTCATCAACAAGATCGATCGGCCCGGCGCCGATCCGATGCGGGTCCACGACGAGGTCCTCGACCTCTTCATCGAGCTCGAAGCGACGGAGGCGCAGCTGGACGCCCCCGTCATCTACGCGTCCGCGCGCGAAGGCGTCGCGACGCGCGACATGGACGTGAAGCCGGTGGACCTCTCGCCGCTGTTCGACATGATCATCGAGAGTGTGCCGCAGGCGCCGAGCGAATCCGCGGCGCCCTTCCAGATGCTCATCTCGACGATC
>JBBQDE010000404.1:0-2929 GCA_038319425.1 Gemmatimonadales bacterium | reverse complement strand
GCACGAACTCCGGCACGTCCATCAGTTTGAGGGTGATCGTGCCTTCCCGCTGCGCTACCTGTGGCGGAGCCTTCGGCACGGCTACGCCGACAATCCGTACGAATCGGACGCGCGGGCATACGCCGCGCAGCGGGTCACCGGCGCTCCACCAACCGCGTAGAGGCACCTTTCGTGGTCTATCACACTGCGACGTCGGTCGTCACGATCGAGCGGTTCATCATCGAGCAGGAGCGCATGCACCCGGAGGCCACGGGCGAGCTCTCCGGCATCCTGTACGACTTGGCGCTCGCCGCCAAGATGATCGCCAACAAGGTGCGCCGAGCCGGGCTCGCCGACATCCTCGGCGCCACCGAGCAGTCGAACGTGCAGGGGGAGATTCAGCAGAAGCTGGACATCTTCGCCAACGACACGATCATCAAGGCGATGGATCACGGCGGGCGCCTGTGCGCGATGGCGTCCGAGGAGGAGCCCGGCATCATCCAGATTCCCGACGGGTTCCGCTGCGGGAAGTACTGCCTGCTGTTCGATCCGCTCGACGGCTCGTCGAACATCGACGTCAACGTGCCCGTCGGGACGATCTTCTCCGTGGTGCAGAAGCTCACGCGGGGCCGCCACGGCGAGATGGAGGACATGCTGCAGCCGGGACGGCGGCAGGTCGCGTCGGGCTATGTCATCTACGGCTCGAGCACGATGCTCGTGTACACCACGGGGCAGGGCGTGCACGGCTTCACCCTCGATCCCTCCATCGGCGAGTTCCTGCTCTCGCACCCCAACATCCGCATCCCCGACGAGGGGCGCTACCTCTCGGTGAACGACTCCTACGAGGGACAGTGGGACGAGCCCACGCGGCAGCTCATGCGCCGCTATCGCGGGCTGGAGGGTGACCGGCGCCCGCTCAGCGTGCGCTACGTCGGCTCGCTCGTCGCCGACTTCCACCGCAACCTCCTCGGCGGCGGCGTGTTCTGCTACCCGATCAACAAGAAGAACCCCAACGGGAAGCTGCGCCTGCTCTACGAGGCGAATCCGCTCGCGTTCATCTGCGAGCAGGCGGGTGGCTCAGCCAGCGACGGGAATCAGCGCATCCTGGACGTGACGCCGCACGAGCTGCACCAGCGTGTGCCGCTCTACGTGGGCTCGAAGCGCGATGTAGACCTCGCCGTGCAGACCATCGCCAAGCGATCGGAGTTGATCGGGGCCTGACGAACGGTCACCGTTGATTCGCGAGCCGACGTGCGTGAACTGCGAACGGGGTGCGGTTAGGTTGAGCGCATGACCGATCCCGAGATCCTCTCTCCGTCCGGCCTCCCCATCGAGCCGGTGTATCGGCCCGCTCCGCTCGACTACGAGCGCGATCTCGGCGATCCGGGGCGGTTCCCGTACACGCGCGGCGTGCAGGCCACGATGTACCGCGGCCGCCTCTGGACGATGCGGCAGTACGCGGGATTCGGCACGGCGCAGCAGACCAACACGCGATTCCGGCTTCTCCTCGACAAGGGACAGACGGGGCTCAGCGTCGCGTTCGACCTGCCCACGCAGATGGGGATCGACTCCGATTCACCTCGGGCGCTGGGGGAGGTGGGACGCGTCGGGGTGGCGATCGACACCGTGGAGGACATGCACGTCCTGCTCGACGGCATCCCGCTCGACACGGTGTCCACGAGCATGACGATCAACGCGACCGCGGCCACGCTGCTGGCCATGTACATCGTCGTCGCCGAGGAGCGCGGCATCGCGCGCGCGGCGTTGAGCGGCACGATCCAGAACGACATCCTCAAGGAGTACATCGCGCGCGGGACGTACATCTATCCCCCCGTGCCCTCGCTCGCGCTCATCGCCGACCTGTTCCGCTTCGCGGCGGAGGAGGTGCCGAACTGGAATCCCATCTCCATCAGCGGATACCACATCCGCGAGGCCGGCGCGACCGCCGTGCAGGAGCTGGCATTCACCTTCGCCAACGCGATCGAGTACGTGGAGCGCGCACGCGATGCCGGCCTGGCCATCGACACGTTCGCGCCCCGGCTCTCATTCTTCTTCGCGGCACACAACGACCTGTTCGAGGAGGTCGCCAAGTTTCGCGCGGCGCGACGGATCTATGCGCGGTTGATGCGCGACCGATTCGGCGCGAGCGACGCGAGCGCGCGACTGCGCTTTCATACCCAGACCGGCGGCGTCACCCTGCAGGCGCAGCAGCCGCTCAACAACGTGGTGCGCGTCACGGTCCAGGCCCTCGCCGCGGTGCTGGGAGGCACCCAGTCACTGCACACCAACGGCTACGACGAGGCGCTGTCGCTCCCGACGGCGGAGGCGGCCACACTGGCGCTGCGAACGCAGCAGATCATCGGCTACGAGAGCGGTGCCGCGCTCACCGCCGATCCGCTGGCGGGGAGCTTCTACGTGGAGCAGCTCACCGACACCCTCGAGCGCGAGGCGATGGCACTGCTGGCGCGCGTGGACGAGCTGGGGGGCGCCGCGCAGGCGATCGCCGCTGGTTTCTTCCAGGAGGAGATCGGGCGCTCCGCCTACGAGCATCAGCTTCGTGTCGAGCGGGACGAGACGACCATCGTCGGGCTGAACCGGTTCACGGACGGCACCGAGTCGTCCGTCCATGCCTCGCCAGACTACTCCGCACTCGAGCGCGAGCAGGTCGAACGGATCCGGGCGGTGCGCTCCGCTCGAGATCCCGTGGCCATCTCCGAGGCGCTTGCCGCCCTCCGCGCCACCGCGCAGCGCTTCGCGCCTCCGAGCTCATCGCCGCGTGTACCACTCATGCCCCTCATCATCGCCGCGGTGCGCGCGCGCGCGTCGGTGGGGGAGATCAGCGACGTGCTGAGTGCCGAGTGGGGCACCTACCGCCCGGGGATGTAGGCGCACCCGACGGGCTGCGTCCCTCGCCAGTCAGTCATAAATGTGATCCCTCGGAGTGACGTCC
>JBBQDE010000403.1:0-2942 GCA_038319425.1 Gemmatimonadales bacterium | reverse complement strand
GTGCGCAGCTTCCTCTGCTCGCGCCGCGCCGACGTGCTCAAGCTGTGGGTCAGCTTCCAGCGATATGGCGCGCGTGGCATCGGCGAACTCTACGACCGGCTCTGCGACGTGACGACGGCGATGCACGACCTCCTGGTGGCGCATCCATCGTTCGAGGTAATGCACGCGCCGGAGTGCAACATTCTCTGCTTCCGGTGGGTGGGCGACCGCACGATGAACGACGAGGCGCTGGACGCATTCAACCGTGACCTGCGCGAGCGATACAACCGGTCGGGCGCCGGCTGGATCACGGCCACCAACCTCGGCGGACGCCGGGTGCTGCGGGTGACGATCATGAATCCACGAACGGGACGTCGCGAAGTGGAGGAGATCGTCGCGGGGATCGCTTCAACAGCAACCGCGCACTGACGTACTCGCGTATTACCCACAGGAACCCCCATGAGGTGCAGTGGATTCGAATTTGCGGCCGAACTCCCTCCCCAACTCCGAGACCATGCGCGTCAACAACATTCTCGAGACGATCGGCAGCACCCCGCACGTCCGCATCAACCGCCTCTATGCGGGCATCGTCCCCGCCCCCGAGGTCTGGCTCAAGCTCGAGCGCGCCAATCCGGGGGGCAGCATCAAGGATCGCATCGCGCTCTCCATGATCGAGGACGCCGAGCGGCGCGGCGTCATCGGGAAGGGGAGCGTGATCGTCGAGCCGACGTCGGGCAACACCGGCATCGGCCTGGCGATGGTCGCGGCGGTGAAGGGCTACCGCGCCATCCTCGTCATGCCCGACTCGATGTCGGTCGAGCGGCGACGGCTGATGACCGCGTACGGGGCCGAGCTCGTGCTCACGCCGAAGGAGCAGGGGACGAAGGGCGCCATCGCGAAGGCGGAGGAGATCGCCGCCGCGACGCCGAAAGCCTGGATCCCGCAGCAGTTCGAGAACCCGGCGAACCTCGACATCCATCGCCGGACGACGGCGCAGGAGATCCTGCGCGACTTCCCGGAGGGACTCGACTATCTGATCACCGGCGTCGGCACCGGCGGACACATCACCGCTGTGAGCGAAGTGCTCAAGAAGACGATGAAGGGCCTCAAGACCTTCGCCGTCGAGCCGGCCAAGTCGACGGTATTGAGCGGCGGTACGCACACCCCGCACAAGATCCAGGGGATTGGCGCCGGCTTCATTCCCGCCAACTTCCACGCCGACATGGTTGACGGATACATCCAGGTCACCGAAGAAGACGCATTCGCCTTCGCCCAGCGCGCCGCGCGCGAGGAGGGAATCTTCGTCGGCCTCAGCTCCGGCGCTTCACTGGCCGCGGTGGCGAAGAAGCTGCCCGAGCTGCCGCCGAAGAGCCGCGTGCTCGCGTTTTGCTACGATACGGGGGAGCGGTACCTGTCGATCGAAGGACTGTTCAGCTAGGCGATCGGCAGGAGGAGAGCCGGCAGCTGGGAGCTCCGAGCAGTGGGCAGTGAGCAATGGGTGGCATGCTACTCACCGCCCACATCTCACCGCTTCCGGCTCCGCGCTCAATCGCTCTCCTCCGGCCAGCAACGGCGCATCGTGACCGCAGCCGTTCGCGGTCGCATCTTACGCTTCACCGAGGCCCCATGAAATTCCGCCAACTTGGCCGCTCTGGCCTCTCCGTCTCTGCCGTCGGTCTCGGCTGCATGGGGATGTCGGAGTTCTACAGCGGGCGCGACGACGACGAGTCCATCCGCACCATTCATCGCGCGCTCGATCTCGGCGTGAACTTCCTCGACACGGCCGACATGTACGGTCCGTTCACCAACGAGCAGCTCGTCGGGCGCGCGATCAGGGATCGGCGCGATGAGGTGGTGCTGGCGACGAAGTTCGGCAACGTACGCTCGAAGGAAGGGGGATTCCTCGGCGTCCGCGGCACGCCGGAGTACGTCCATTCGGCATGCGACGCGTCGCTCCAGCGCCTCGGCGTCGATCACATCGACCTGTACTACCAGCATCGCGTGGACAACACCGTGCCGATCGAGGAGACGGTTGGTGCGATGGCCGAGCTGGTGACGGCCGGCAAGGTGAAGTACCTCGGGCTGAGCGAGGCAGCGCCGGCCACGATCCGCCGCGCCGCGGCTGTGCACCCGATCGCCGCGCTGCAGACGGAATACTCCCTGTGGGAGCGCACACCCGAGGACGAGATCCTTCCCACCGTGCGCGAGCTCGGCATCGGCTTCGTTCCCTACAGTCCGTTCGGCCGCGGCTTCCTCACCGGACGGTTTCGCAGCTTCGACGACCTGCCGGCCGACGACTACCGCCGCAACCAGCCCCGCTTCCAAGGCGCGAACTTCCAGAAGAACCTCGACCTCGTCGCGCTGCTCGAGCAGATGGCGAAGGAGAAGCGCTGCACGCCGTCGCAACTTGCGCTCGCGTGGCTGCTGCACCAGGGCGACGACGTCGTCCCGATCCCGGGCACGAAGCGCGTGACGTACCTGGAAGAGAACGTCTCGGCCATCGAGGTCACGCTCTCCGCGTCCGACCTGCGGCGCATCGACGTGATCGCGCCGCAGGGCGCGGCTGCGGGAACGCGGTACCCAGAAGCAGGAATGGCGACAGTGAACCGGTAGCCAGGGGCGGGCTTGGGGGCAGTTGCGTGAAGCGGCCACCGCCCGGTTCACATCGCCTTCTTGATCGCCGCCTCGATGTCCTGATCGCCGCCGACGCCCGTGTACACGACCTTCCCGAGGCGATTCAGAACGACGACGTGCGACGTCGCCGGCACGTCCCACTTGCCGGTCGCCTCGCCCCTGGTGTCGAACAGCTGCACGCCGGGCACCTTGTGCTTCGCGACGTGCAGCTGCACGCGCTTCGGGCTCTGGTTCACGCTCACCGCCACCGCCACGAACTTCACGCGGTTGCCGTACTTCGCCGCCGCCCGCTGCATGGCGGGCAGCAGGTGCTCACAGTTCTCGCACCA
>JBBQDE010000402.1:0-2951 GCA_038319425.1 Gemmatimonadales bacterium | reverse complement strand
ACTGCGCCGCCTTGATCGTGGCGCTGCTACGCGCGGTGAGGGGCTCGGCGGCCGCGGGGGTCTCCTCGCTGAGCGACTGCGCCCCGACGGTAATCCCCGGCATCGGCTTCGCCCCACCGAGCACCGGCTCGCGCTCGACCTCCAATGACGCCGGCGGCGGCGTCTTCGCGGGGCGGATTGGCGACTCGAGATCCATCAGCGGGATGTTCTCGGTTGGCGACGCCGTGGTGGCCGAGTGCCCTCGATCGAACGACACCTCGTCGGGGAGGATGAGATCGAGGTCGCCACCAATCGGTCCCTCGTCGATCGTCGGCGTCGCCGGATTGGCCGCATCCTGGATGATCGGCAGATCCACCAGCGAGGGTCGTCGCGGCGTGGACGGCGGACCCGATCGCGCCGGCGGCGGCGGCGGCTCGGACGCGGGCATGTCGAAATCCAGCAGCCCGCTGTCCAGACCACCCATCGGGCTGACGTTCGACTCGGCGCTGCCAAAATCGATCGTGTCCAGATCCAGCAGCGAACCGGACTCCGCGAATCCACTGTCGTCCGTCATCGACGAATGCAGCCCGTCGAGCAGACCGTCGGTGGGAGACTCGCCGAGCTGCTCGAAGCCGGTGACGCGCGTGATTCCGTCGAGAACGGCCGGCTCCATCGGCATCACGTCGATGAAATCCGGTTCGGAGATCGGCTCGGGTTCGGGCGCGCTGGGCGCGCGACGCGGCGGCGCGGCAGGCGATGCGGGTGCGGCGGGTGCGGCAGGTGCCGCCGCGACCGGCGCCGCGGCCGCGGGTGGAGCAGAGGCCGCGGGACGCGAAGCGGGAGGAGCGTCCGCGTTGATGAACGGGAGCCCGGCGATCGCGTTCTGATTTCCCGTGGCGCGACTGGCCGGCGTGTCGGTCAGATCGAGGAACACCAGGTCGCCGGTGTTGCGCTTGGGCGACGTCCCCGGCACGCGCGGCTGGACGTTCTGGTCGATCGCCTTCATGCGCGCGACCGCCGCTTCGGCCTCGGCCTGGCGGCCCTCATGCATGTAGCGCCCGTACGCCAGCTGCAGCTGCTCGATCGCCTCCTCGCCGCGCTTCGCCTTGTGGAGCTGGTCGGCGAGCATCAGGCGGATGTCATCCTGATCCGGGCAGAGGTCGGCGAACTCCTTCAGCGCGCGGAACGCCTCGTTGAGCTTCCCGGACTTCTGCATCCGGTCGGCGTACTCCAGGAAATTGGCCTTGGCGTCGCCCTTGAAGCCCTTGTGCGCGCTGATCTTCCCGAGCTTGTAGTAGATCGTGCTGCGCCCGGGAGAGCTCCGCAGGATCTTGTTGCAGAGCGCGATGGCGTTGTTGTAGAACCCCGTGTCGACGTAATGGTCGACCGCCTTCTCGTAGTAGTCGACGGCGTCGGCAACGTTGCCCTGCTTGAGGTGGATGTCGCCGACCCGGTTGTACAGGGTGACGTCCACTTCGTCGCGCGCGCCTTCGTAGCTGTCGAGAATCTCGACGTACACCGCCAGCGCCTTGTCGAACTGCTTCTTCAGCTCGAGCTCGGCTGCCTTTTTCTTCAGCTTTGCGACATCAGGCATCGTCGAGGGGCGGGCTCCGCGAGGGGCGTCCCCGGCCTCGAGAGAGGGGGGCTCAGCGGGGGAAAGATAGTCCTAAGTCATGGGAGTGACAAGGTTTGCCACGTGCCCACGACGCGCGGCACCGACCCGCGCCGTACCAGTATGGAAGCTCGCGCACATCGGCGATGTCCCAGAGCGCGAGGTCGGCGGAAAAACCGGGCGCCAGCTGTCCCACGCGCCCCGCGAGTCCGAGCGCGGCCGCGCCGTTCACGGTGCCAGCGACGAGCGACTCGGCCACCGACAACCGGAGCTGGCTCACGCCGAGCGTGAGCACGAGCGGGAAGTTCGTGGTGGGCGACGTGCCCGGATTGAAATCGGTCGCGAGCGCGACCGGCACCCCGGCCTCCACGAGACGGCGCGCCGGCGCCTGGTCTTTCTTGCCGAGGAACAGCATCGTGCCCGGCAGCAGCGTCGCCACCGTGTCGTGCGCCGCCAGGGCCGCGATGCCGTCGTCGCTCACGGCGGCCAGATGATCGGCCGAGACGGCGCCCAGCGCGCCGGCGAGCTCCGCGCCGCCGCCCGCCACCAGCTCGTCGGCGTGCAGCTTGATCGCCAGCCCGGCCGAGCGCGCGGCGGACAGAATCTCGCGCGATTCGTCCACGGTGAACACGCCAGGCTCGCAGAATACGTCGGCGAATGACGCGAGCCCTTCGCGCACCACCGCGGGCAGCATCTCGTGCAAGAGGAGATCGACGTAGGCTCGCCGTCCACCGTCCCGATCGCGAAACTCGAGCGGGATCTCGTGCGCGCCGAGCCAGGTCGCGCGCACGCGCATCGGCAGCGCAGCCGCCAGCCGGCGCACGACGCGGAGCGTCTTGATCTCGTCCTCCAGTGTGAGTCCATACCCGGACTTCACTTCCACCGTAGTGACGCCGGACGACGCCAGCGCCCGCAGCCGCGGTTCTGCCAGTGCGAAGAGTTCTTCTTCATCTCGCGTCCGCAGGTCCCGCACGGAGGCGTGAATGCCGCCCCCGCGCCTCGCGATCTCCATGTACGGCACGCCGGCGGCACGCAGCTCCTGCTCCTCGTAGCGCGCGCGGCCGAAGATGGTATGGGTGTGGGAATCGACGAAGCCGGGCGTGAGCACGCCGCGCGCACAGTCCACCACCACCGCGCCAGACGCACCGCGCCGCAACGCCTGTTCGTCGTCGACCGCCTCGATCACGTTCGCGGCGACGAGCACGGCCACGTCCGACCTCACCACGGCGTCCGCCATCTCCGGACCGCGCCGACCGCGGGCGGGACCGGCGCACGTGACGACCTGGCTCGCGTTCACGAACAGCAGGCGATCGGACATCAGGACACGGGGTGGGGCTGACCCATCACGTCCTGCACGCGC
>JBBQDE010000401.1:0-2964 GCA_038319425.1 Gemmatimonadales bacterium | reverse complement strand
CCGGACCGCGCCGACCGCGGGCGGGACCGGCGCACGTGACGACCTGGCTCGCGTTCACGAACAGCAGGCGATCGGACATCAGGACACGGGGTGGGGCTGACCCATCACGTCCTGCACGCGCGACCACTCGAGCGGCGCCTGCGCCTCACCTCGGCAGGCGTAGAAGCACGCGTTGCACGCGATCGGCTCGTACTTGCGGAAGTCGCGCCAGTGAAAGTCGGTGGGAAAGTCCGGGCACCGCTTCACGTGGCCGGTCGGGTCGAGATGGATGGTGCGCATGCCGGACCGGCACGGCTCGGTGAGCTCTCCGCGCACGTAGCGTGGAATGCGCCGGAGATACGCGTCAGAGCTCGTGATCACGCCTCGCCGGCGCCGCTTGTAGTCGAGCAGTCGCGCGATCACGTCATCGAGTGCGGCGTGATGCCGGGCGTCGAGGAGGTGTTCGCGGCTGCCGTTCTTCGCGGCGGTGTAGACGCTGAAGTTCACGCCGCAGCCGAGCGACGACGCGTGCTCCACGATCGGCATGAGCTGGTCGAGGTTGTCGTCCTTGATCACCGTGTTGAAGCGGATGTTGTCGATGCCGGCGGCGCGCATGCCGTCCACGGCAGCGAAAATCTTCGCCGTGAGGCCGGGGATGCCGCGCGCCGCGTCGTGCCGGTCGTCGAGGTAGTCGAGCGAGATGTTGAACTGGTGAATCCCCGCCGCCCAGAGTGACGACGCCCGCTCCGGCGTGAGCATGCCGCCGTGCGTGATGAGCGTCGTGTACTTGAGGCCCGGCACGCGATCGACTGCCGCGACCAGATCCTCCAGGTCGCGCCGCAGCAACGGCTCCCCGCCGGTCCACGTGACGAGCATCGGGTTGAAGAATCGAGCGGCGTCGGCAAACGAATCCAACTCGTACTGTCGCGACGACGCGGGCGTCTTCCAGTAGTCGCAGAAGCCGCAACGCGCGTTGCAGCGGGCGGTGACCTCGAAGTGCACGAGGACGGGCCGCTTGCGCGCCACGTACCAGAGGTACTTCGCGATGAACAGCGGTACGTGATACGGCCTGAACCGCGCGGAGAGCACGCTACCTCGTCATCGGAAGCACGATGCCGGTTCGTGCCGCCGTCTCGCGCGCGGCGTCGTAGCCGGCATCGGCGTGTCGCGCGACGCCGATGCCGGGATCGTTGGTCAGCACACGCTCGAGGCGCTCGCGCATTTCCGGAGTGCCGTCCGCGACGATCACCTGGCCGGCATGCAGCGAGTTGCCGATGCCGACACCGCCGCCATGGTGGAAGGAGACCCAGCTCGCACCGCTCGCGACGTTGAGCAGCGCGTTCAGGATCGGCCAGTCGGCGACGGCATCCGTGCCGTCCATCATGGCCTCGGTTTCGCGAAAGGGCGAGGCGACGGAGCCGGTGTCCAGATGGTCGCGCCCGATGGCGATCGGTGCGGACAGCTCGCCGCTGGCCACCAGCTCGTTGAGCGCGACGCCGAATCTCGCGCGCGCGCCCTGGCCCAGCCAGCAGATGCGAGCGGGCAGGCCCTGGAAGTGGATGCGTTCGCGCGCCAGAGTGATCCAGCGCCGGAGGTGCTCGTCATCGGGAAAAAGATCAAGCACCAGCTCGTCGGTGCGCGCGATGTCGGCCGGATCGCCGGACAGCGCGACCCAGCGGAATGGGCCCTTGCCCTCGCAGAACAGTGGGCGGATGTACTCGGGAATGAACCCCGGGATCTCGAACGCGTCGCCGACGCCCGCGTCGAGGGCGACAGTGCGGATGTTGTTGCCGTAGTCGAAGGTGACCGCGCCGCGCCGCTGGAGCGCGAGCATGGCACGGACGTGTCGCACCGCGGTCGCCGTGCTCGCCTCGACGTACTTCGCCGGGTCGCGCTCTCGCAGCGCTGCCGCATCCGCCACCGACATGCCATCCGGGATGTAGCCGCGCAGCATGTCGTGCGCGCTCGTCTGGTCGGTCAGCACGTCCACGGTCACGCCGCGGCGCACCAGCTCCTCGAGGGCGGTCGCGGCATTCATCACCACGCCGACCGAATAGGCGCGCCCGTCGCGCCGCGCCTGCTCCGCCAGCGCGAGCCCGGCATCGAGCGACGGCGCTTTCGCGTCGCAGTAGCCGGTCGCGAGCCGCTTGTCGATGCGCGACTCGTCCACGTCGAAGGCGAGCATCGTCGCGCCCTGCATCGTCGCCGCGAGCGGCTGCGCGCCACCCATGCCGCCCAGGCCAGCCGTGACGACGAGGCGCCCCGCCAGCGATCCGCGGAAGTGCCGGCGGGCCACCGCGCCGAACGTCTCGTAGGTCCCCTGCACGATCCCCTGCGACCCGATGTAGATCCAGGAGCCGGCGGTCATCTGCCCGTACATCATCAGGCCCTGGCGCTCGAGCTCGCGGAAGTGCTCCCACGTGGCCCAGCGGCCGACGAGGTTGGAGTTCGCGATCAACACGCGAGGCGCACTGGGATGCGTGCGAAACACGCCGACTGGCTTTCCGCTCTGCACCAGCAGGGTCTCGTCGTGCTCCAGCGCGCGAAGCGAGGCGACGATCGCGTCGAACGCCTCCCAGCTGCGCGCCGCCTTGCCGGTCCCACCGTAGACCACGAGGTCGTCCGGCCGTTCGGCGACGTCGGGATCGAGGTTGTTCATCAGCAATCGCAGGGCGGCCTCCTGCTGCCAGCCCTTGCACGAGATGGCCGCGCCACGCGGCGCGCGTACCGGCCGTGCGCCCCTGGGAGGCGTCATCCGCCGGCTCCGTTGTCGGCGCTGAAGTGGCCCTGCTCGATCGCGCGCGCCAGCTTGATGATATCGCCCGACAACACGCGATCCTGCTCGAGCGGCGCCACGAGCTGGCGGACCTGGAGATGTCCCTGCTCCGCGCCGCGTCCGTCCCGCAGGGGACGACGATAGTCCAGCCCCTGCGCCGCGCACATCAGCTCGATGGCGAGGACGTGTCGCACGTTCTGGACGATGCG
>JBBQDE010000400.1:0-2986 GCA_038319425.1 Gemmatimonadales bacterium | reverse complement strand
GGCGCTGGTGGACCTCGGCCTCTTTCCGCGCGTTCCGGGGAAGGCGCTGACCGTACTGGTCGTCGACGACGATCCCGTCGCCGTGGAGCTGATCGCGGTGGGTATCCTGGGGCTCGCCACCACGATCCTGCGCGCGCATGGGGGCCGGGACGCGATTGAGATTGCGCGTCGCGAGCTGCCCGACCTCATCGTACTCGACCTCATGATGCCGGAGGTGAGCGGCTTCGACGTGGTGAACGCGCTGGTCCGGCGGCCCGAGACGGCGACCATCCCCGTCCTGGTGGTGACCGCCAAGCACGTCACCCCTGAGGACCGCGCCCAGTTGAACGGGTACGTCACGGCGGTCATGGAAAAGGGCGAGTTCGAGCCCCGGATGCTCGCAGCAGAAGTCCGGCGGGCCATGTCGCGGCGGCAAGCCGTCGCCTGAGATGGGGCGCGTGTTGATCATCGAGGACAATCCCGCCAACATGACCTTGGCGACATTCCTGCTCGAGTCGGCCGGCCATGCCGTCATCCGGGCGACCGACGCCGAGGCGGGGCTGCTCCTTGCCCGCGAGCAACAGCCGGACCTGATCCTCATGGACATCCAGCTGCCCGGCATGCACGGACTTGAAGCCACCGCCCTGCTCAAGGGGAGCGACGCCACCCGCGCCATTCCCGTGATCGCCCTCACCGCGCTGGCCATGAAGGGCGACGAGGAGCGGATCCGCGCCGCGGGGTGCGACGGCTACATTGCGAAGCCCATGCGCTACCAGGATTTCCTCGCGGCCGTCGCGGCACACCTGCCGCCCGCATGACCCGCCCCAGCGGCGGCCACCGGACGGTGGCCCGCACCCGCGTCCTGATCGTGGACGACGAGCGCCAGAACCGTCAGCTCCTCGAGGTGATGCTCGCGCCGGAGGGCTACGAGCTCTTCACCGCGGAGAACGGCGCCGACGCATTGGCGATCGTGGAGCAGGAGCGGCCCCACGTCGTGCTGCTCGACGTCATGATGCCGGGCATGGACGGCTACCAGGTGGCCTCCAGAATCAGAGACGTGACGGGGGACCGGCGCACGGTCATCATCATGCTCACCGCGCTCGACGACCCCAGCTCCCGCGCGCACGGCCTGGGCGCGGGAGCCGACGATTTCGTGACCAAGCCGGTGGATCTGCCCGACCTGCGCGCGCGGCTCCGTCGCCTGTTGCAGGAGACCGCGCACTAGCTTCGTCGGCTGGCCTGTCGTCCGCTCTGCACGCACAATTCCGCATGCCCCATTTCGAACCGGTGGTGTTTGCGATCGCCGCCGCGGCACTCGTCGTCGCGCTCACTGCGCTGGCGCGACGCCTGCCCGTCCCGACGCCGATTCTCCAGGTGGTTGCCGGCTTTCTCGTCGGGATGGTGCCCGGCATCGCGATCCCCGACCTCGATCCCAACCTCGTCTTCTTCGTCTTCCTGCCGCCCATCCTCTGGGCGGCGGCGATGTTCACCTCGGTGCGGGACTTCAAGCGGAACGTCGGCTCCATCGGCGCGCTCGCGGTCGGGCTCGTGCTCGTCACCACTGCGGTCGTCGCGATCGCCGCGCGAATGCTCTTCCCCGGCCTTCCCTGGGCCGCCGCCGTCGCGCTGGGCGCCATCGTCTCCCCCCCCGACGCAGTGGCCGCGACGGCGATCGTTTCGCGGCTCCCCGTACCGCGGCGCGTGATCACGGTGCTCGAGGGGGAGAGCCTGGTGAACGACGCATCGGCGCTCGTGCTGTATCGTACCGCGGTCACGGCCGCGGTGACGGGGCTGTTCAGCTGGGGCGAGTCGATCGTGCGGTTCTTCATCGACGCAGGCGTCGGCAGCCTGATCGGCCTGCTCGTCGCATGGCTCATTATCGTCGCCGTGCGCAGGACGAAGGATCCGCTCGCCGAAGCGCTGCTCACCCTGGCCGGCCCCTACGTGGCGTGGCTCGCGGCGGAATCGCTCCATGTATCGGCCGTGCTCGCGTGCGTTGCCGGCGGCGTCTACCTGCAACAGCACCTCTCGACGGCTGTCGGCCCCACCTCGCGCCTCCAGACACGCACGGTCTGGGACCTCGTCGTCTTTCTCCTCAACGCCGTGATCTTCCTGCTGCTCGGCGCGCAGTTCGGCACGCTACTCGCGCTCGTGCCACCGGGGTCGCTCGGCACCGTCTTTCGCAGCGGCGCGATCATCACCGCGGTCGCAATCGTCGTGCGGCTGCTCTGGGTGCCGCTCGTGGTGGTCGTCCGGCAGCGCACCAGCGCGCGGCACCGCGACGCATCGCCGCGCTGGCGGTCGCTCGCACTCGTGTCGTGGACGAGCATGCGCGGCGTCGTCTCGCTCGCCACGGCGCTCGCCCTGCCCCGGCTCACCGATGCGGGCTACCCCTTTCCCTTCCGCACCGAGATCATCCTCGTCGCGATGAGCGTCATCGTGCTCACGCTGCTCGTGCAGGGGCTGACGCTCGCGCCCCTCGTCCGCGCGCTGCGGTTCGAGCCCGAGCAGGCGCATCATGCGGAGGAGCGGCTCGCGCGCCGGGAAGCCACGCGGCGCGGGGCCGAAGCGCTCGAGGACCTGGCGCACGAGGATTGGGTGGACCAGCGCGACGTGGACGCGCTGCGGTTGGAGGTGCGCGACCGCGCGATGATGACCGAGCAGAAGGGAGGCAGCTGGGCGGGACGCCGGCGCCTGCGCCTTGCGATGATCGACGCGGAGCGCCGCATGCTCATTCGCCTGCGCAACGAAGATGCGATCTCCGACGAGGTGCTGCGGGCGCTCGAGCAGGAGCTCGATCTGGAGTCGGTACGCGCCGGCGCCGGCGAGGCGCGTTAGCTACCGGAGCGGCGCGGGCGCCTTGACGTTTTCCAGTGCGGCCGGCGTGCGCGTCGCGCCATCCTCGAGGCGTTCGGTGCGGCTCAACCGCTCCACGTCGATCGCGATCATGCCCTCCGGCCCGTTGGCGAAGATGCTGGCGAACTTCACGTCCCAGCGGACCTCGTCC
>JBBQDE010000399.1:0-2986 GCA_038319425.1 Gemmatimonadales bacterium | reverse complement strand
CCCGTGACGAGAAAGGCGAGGAGCACGATCCAGTCGAATGGATCGCTGACCTGTAATCTCGAGTATGGCGGAAGGAAGCCGACGTCGAAGACGAGGAACGCGACCGCGGCGAGCGTCATCCCCAGCAGGCGTCCTCCGGCGGCGCTCCCGCCGAGCACGACGAGCAGGAAGACGAGGGCGAAGTGCGCCTTGTCGAGCCAGTCGCGGAGGACGAACAGCAGCGCGGTCGTCGCCGCGAGGACACCGAACCAGATCAGCCAGGCACGGGAGCGCGGCGCTCCCGTGATCGTCATGGCTCGAAGCGGTAGCCGACCGCGGGCTCGGTGTGGATGAGCGTTGGGCGCACCGGATCCGTCTCGAGCTTGCGGCGAAGCTGGCCGACATACACCCGCAGGTACTGCTGTGCATCGCCCTCGGCCTGTCCCCACACGGCGCGAAAGAGCTGCTGGTGCGTCAACGTGCGGCCGCGGTGGGTCAGGAAGGCGCGGAGCAGTCCCCACTCGGTTGGGGTGAGATGGACGTTCACGCCGTTCCGCCGAACGATGCGGTTGGCGAGATGGATCTCGAGCTCGCCGATGACGACGTGCTCGCCGTTCCGATCGGCGCTCGACGTGCCTCGGCGGAGCAGGGCACGCACTCGTGCCTGCAGCTCGGTGGTGCTGAACGGCTTCACGAGGTAGTCGTCGGCCCCCGCGTCGAGCAGCGCCACCTTGTCGCGATCCGTGTGGCGCGCGGAGAGCACCAGGATCGGCACGCGCGTGAAGGCGCGGAGGTCTCGGCAGACGTCAAGGCCGTCGCGATCCGGCAGCGTGAGATCGAGGACGATCAGCGCTGGCGCATCGGCCGCCGCGAGGTCCAGCCCCGCGGCGCCGGTCGGCGCCTCGATCACCCGCTCCGCGATTCCTTCGAGGGCGTTGCTGAGGACGCGCCGGATCTGCGGCTCGTCGTCGATCACGAGGATCGAGGACACGGCGCGATTGCGTGCATCCGGGTTCATGCAGCGAATCTAGCCATCCGGCCCGGTGGCTGGCGCGGTGCCTCGGCAGTCCGCGTCCGCGGACGGCGCGCCAGCGGGCGCTGGCCCTCCTCGATCGGCAGCTCTTCGGCCACGCGAGCGTGATCGCCTACTCGCACATCTACGTGCTCGCCGCGGGTCTCATCCTCCTGCTCATCCCGCTGCTGCTCCGTGTGCGCCAGACAAAGGGCGCGGGAAGCGACCACGTAATGATGGAGTGACGTGGGTCAGCTCACCGCCTCCTCGCGCGCGAAGTCGATGAAGCCGCGCACCGGGTCGGCGGTGAGCAGCACCACGCCCACCGTGTCGCCCGGCTTCAGCCCGCGCCGGCCGCGCACCAGCCGTCCCTCGATCTCGGGATCCGCAAGCAGGATCCATGTCGCCTTCTGCGACGTGCCCGACACCACGGCGCGGAAGGTCTCGCCGAGCCGATCGCGCAGCAGGAGCGCGGCAGCGCGCTTGCGCTCGAGTCGCTCGATCTTCGCTGGCGCGACGCCCGCCGCATACTCGAAGTCGATGAAGCCGTGCACGCTGTCGGTGTCGATCAGCTTCACCGGCACCGTCATCCCCACCGTCAGCGTCTTGAACCCGCGCACCACGCGTCCTTCGGCCGATCCATCGGCGAGCCGCACCCACGTGCCGCTCGTCGACACGCCGGTGACTACCGCGTCGAAGGTCTGGCCGATCTGCGCATGCATGCGGTCCGCCGCCGCCTTCTTGCGCCGGCTGCGCTCCTGCTTGCGCGAGGTGTCGCCTTCCGGCTGCTCGTGGGCGAAATCGATGTAGCCGCGCACCGCATCGGCGACGACGAGGGTGAGCCGCACTGTATCGCCGACATCGAGCCCGCGTCCGCCGCGCACGATGCGCCCTTCCACCGGCGGATTGAGCACGCGCGCATACACCCCCTTCGGCGACGCGGCTGTCACGATCGCCGCGAAGCTCTCGCCCACCCGCTCGGCCAGCATGGACGCGCCGGTCACCTTGCGCATCGTGCGCTCCACCTTGCGCGCGGCGTCGCCACGTTCGGTGCAGCGTTCGGCGATCGCCATCAGCTCGGCATCGGTGTACGGGGGCAATGACCTCGCATCGGCCGCGCGAAGCATCCGCTGCGTCACCAGGTCGGCAAAGCGGCGGTTGGGCGCGGTGGAGTGCACGTAGTCGGCGACCGCGAGCCCGAAATGCCCCGCGCTGCGACGGTCGCCGAGCCGGCGCTCGAGCACGTAGATGCCGGGGCCGAGCAGCTTGACGACCGAGAGCGAAAGATCGGCAAAATGGTCCGGGTCGGCGGCCCGCCGGCGCTCGAGAAAATCCGCCAGCGCCTTGCTGTCGGGCGCCTCCGGCAGCGTGTCGCCAACTTCGGCCGCGAGCACGACGATGCGGTCCCATCGCTTCGGCTCGCGCACGACTCGGCGCAGCGACGCAGACCCGCGATCGATCAGGTAGACCGCCACCGCGCGGTTCGCCGCGACCATGAAATCCTCGATCAAATCGCGCGCCCGGTTGCGCCGCGTCACAGCCAGATCAACCACCCGGCCGTTCACGACGACAGGCGACGCCTCGATGCTCTCGAAGTTGAGCGCGCCGGCCACCGTGCGCGCGTCGCGAAGTCGCTGTGCTGCCTCGTCCTGGAGCAGCAGCTGGTCGCGCAGCTTGGCGTTCGCCGCCACTGCGCGCGGCGCGGGGCCACGCCCCTCGAGCCAGGCGCCTACTTCATTATATGTCAGCTTCGCCTTGTTGCGGAGCAGGGCGCGCGAGACCGCGGGATTCCGCAGCGTTCCATCGGGGCCCACGTCGAACTCGATCACCACCGCCAGCCGGTCCTCTCCTTCGTTGAGCGAGCTGAGATCGGTGGAGAGCCGCTCCGGCAACATCGGAAAGACCGCCACGCCCGTGTACACCGACGT
Organism: Gemmatimonadales bacterium; assembly: GCA_038319425.1. GTDB lineage: Bacteria > Gemmatimonadota > Gemmatimonadetes > Gemmatimonadales > Gemmatimonadaceae > AG11. The sequence goes on along the minus strand of JBBQDE010000399.1, from coordinate 67 downwards.
CGTGTTCACCGCCGCGTGAATGTCCGCCTGCGATCCCAGCGGCACGAGTGCGTCGACGTCCGCCACC
>JBBQDE010000398.1:0-2989 GCA_038319425.1 Gemmatimonadales bacterium | reverse complement strand
AAGCGCATCATCACCCTCTGCAACAAGCTCGGGCGCCCGGTGATCACGGCGACGCAGATGCTCGAGTCGATGATCACGCATCCGCGTCCGACGCGCGCCGAAGCCAGCGACGTGGCGAACGCCATCCTGGACGGCACCGATGCCGTGATGCTCTCGGCCGAGACGGCCGCGGGGCAGTATCCGCGGCTCGCCGTTGAGGCGATGTCGCGCATCATCGTGGAGATCGAGAAGCACCCGCGCATCGCGGGCGCGGACGATCGCGAGGAGCGCGAGGCCGTCGTCTCCACCGAGCGTTCCATCGCGGCCGCGGCCACGTCGGCCGTGCGCAGCCTCGGCGCGCCTGCGCTGATCGTCTTCACCAAGAGCGGATTCTCGGCGCGTGTCGTCGCGTCGCATCGTCCGGGCGTGCCGATCCTCGTGCTCACCGACCAGGAGCGCACGTATCGCCAGCTCGCGCTCGTGTGGGGCGTCATCCCGTGTCTCGTCCCGCATTGCCATACGTACGAGAGCATGGTGAAGCTCGCGCTCGACGCCGTGCGCACGCGCGGGCTCGCCCGCGCCGGCGATCGCGTCGTCGTAACGGCCGGCGTGCCGTTCGACGTGCCGGGGACGACCAACCTCATGAAGGTCGAGACGGTATGACGGCGGGCGAGCCCGCCGTCGGCGGGGCGTGAGGCTCACCTTCCTCGGGACGGGGACGAGCTTCGGCGTGCCGCAGCTCGGGTGCGGGTGCGCCGTGTGCCGCTCGCGCGACCCCCGCGACCAGCGGACGCGCGTTGGAGCCGCGGTGGAGACGGACGGCGGCGCGGTGCTGCTGATCGATACGCCGCCGGAGCTGCGGCTCCAGCTGGTGCGCGCGCACATCGACCGCGTGGACGCGGTCCTCTTCACGCACGGTCACGCCGACCACACGCACGGCATCGACGATCTGCGGGCGATTACCGCGCGGCGCGACGTGCACCTGCCGATGTATGGCGCGGCCGGCACCCTGGACGATCTCGCCACGAAGTTCGCGTACATCTTCGACGACCGCATCCAGCCGCTGCCGGGCACGAGCAAGCCACAGGGCCGCGCCATCGTCGTGGCCGCGGGCGAGACGATACGCATCGCCGACGTGGATGTGACAGCGGTGCCCGTGCCGCACGGCGCCGTCACGGTATTCGCGTACCGCATCGGTCCGCTCGCGTACGTCACGGACGCCAAGTCGGTGCCGGACGACGCCGTGGCGCTGCTGCGCGGCGCGCGGGTGCTCGTCGTCAACGCGTTGTTCCGGCGTCCGCATCCGTCGCATCTCAGCCTGCCCGAGGCGCTGCGTGTCGCGAGCGCGATCGGCGCAGAACGGACGTACCTGACACACCTCACGCACGATAACTTCCACGCCGATCTCGAGGCCGAGCTGTCCGGCGGCGTCGCGCCGGCGTTCGACGGCCTGACCATCACCGTCTAACCGACCCATGCCGCTGCGCCTCGACTACACCAACATGATGGCCGCGTCGATCGACGGCGGCATCTCCGACGCGGAGTGGCGCGACGTCGGCGCGCGCTTCACCAGGGCCCACGCCGCCGTCGTGGAGCTGCATGGGCAGGGGACGCTCGGCTTCCTCGACCTGCCCGACGATCGCGCGCTGCATCGTCAGACGCTCGACTACGTGGAGAAAGCGACGCGCCGCTCGGGCGCGGATGCGCTGTCCGATGTCGTCGTGCTGGGCATCGGCGGTTCGGCGCTTGGCCCCATCGCGCTGCGTACCGCGCTGCGGCCGCCGCAGTGGAACCTGCTCGGCGACGGAGCCCGCCAGGGGAATCCGCGACTCCACGTGCTCGACAACGTCGATCCGGCGAATATCACCGCACTCCTCGCTCGTCTCGACCTGAGGCGGAGCCTTTTCATCGTGACGTCCAAGTCGGGCGGCACGGCGGAGACGATGGCCCAGTATCTCGTCGTGCGCGGACATCTCGCCGCTGCGCTCGGCGATGCCGCCGCGAGGGAACGACTGGTCTTCGTCACCGATCCGGAAAAGGGCGCGCTCCGAACCATCGCACGGGCCGAGGGGATCGCCGCGCTGGAGATTCCGTCGAACGTCGGTGGGCGGTTCAGCGTGCTCACCCCGGTCGGCATCCTCCCCGCCGCGCTGATGGGGATCGACACGGGCGAGCTCCTCGCCGGCGCCGGCGAGATGCGGACCCGCTGTGCGTCCGGCCAGATCGCGAACAACATCGCCGGGACGTTCGCGGCGCTGCAGCATCTCGCCGACACGAAGCACGGACGGCACGTGCAGGTGCTCATGCCGTACAGCGACGCCCTGCGCGACATGGCCTCCTGGTTCGTGCAGCTCTGGGCCGAGAGCCTGGGCAAGCACCGATCGAAGGACGACGCCGGCGTGGGGCCGACGCCGCTGGCGGCGCTGGGCGCGACCGATCAGCACAGCCAGGTGCAGCTGTTCATGGAAGGGCCGCCGGACAAGACGGTGACGTTCATCGGCGTGGAGCACGGCGCCGCGGACGTCGAGATACCGCCGCTGCACGCCGATGTGCCGGAGCTCGCGTACCTGGGCGGCCATCGGCTCGGTGAGCTGCTCGACATCGAGCGCCGCGCCACGGCGGGCGCGCTCGCCAGGCGCGGGCGGCCGAACATGACGCTCATCATGGAGTCCGTGGACGCGTTCCGTGTCGGCGAGCTGCTGATGCTCCTCGAGATGGCGACGGCCTATGCGGGCCAGCTCTATGGCGTGAACGCATTCGACCAGCCGGGAGTGGAGCTGGGGAAGCAATTCACCTACGCGATGCTCGGCCGGGCGGACGCGGACGCCGCGCGGCAGGAGTGGAATCTCCTGCCGAAACCGGATCCCTCGCGCGTGATCTGAATCACCGTCGGCGGCGCCGGCCGTCCGGCCTTGCGACGCCTCAAGCGCGCGACGAGCTTCACCACTTCGAAAGACGATCTCCCACCGCCCCGCGGGCGGGTGCACTTTTGTGAGGATGCCATGCACGA
>JBBQDE010000397.1:0-3008 GCA_038319425.1 Gemmatimonadales bacterium | reverse complement strand
CGCGCGGACCCGGCCCTGTTCCAGCGCGTCGAGCAGGGCGTTCACCATCTCTTCGGCATCGGACGGAAGCGCGATGCCGGCGAGGGTCTCGCTATACGCCAGAATCTTTCCGGCGAAGGCCTGATCGAGGGGGAGCGATGCTGGCGTCACAGCACCCCCGCGCGCTCGAGCGCCGCGCGCACGGTCCCGGCGTGCGCCGAGGCAAGCGGCACGAGCGGCAGTCGCACAGTGTTCTCCATCTTGCCCATCATCGCGAGCGCTGCCTTCACAGGAATCGGGTTCGACTCGATGAAGGCCGCGCGCATCCAGGGAAGCAGGCGCAGATGCGCCTCTCGCGCCCCCGCGAAGTCGCCGGCGCGCGCGAGCCGAACCAGCTCCGTCATCTGCTTCGGTACGGCATTGGAGATCACCGAAATGAGACCGTCGCCGCCGAGCGCGAGAATCGGCAAGGTGAGCTCGTCGTCGCCGGAAAGGACCGTGAACCCCGTCGGCTTCCCGGCAATGCAGTCGGTGATCTGCGCCAGGTTGGCCGACGCTTCCTTCACGCTCACGATGCGCGGATGCTTCGCCAGCTCGAGCGTGGTGGCCGCGTCGATGTTGCTGGCCGTGCGCCCCGGCACGTTGTACACGACGATGGGAAGCGTCGTCGAGTCGGCGATGGCGGTGAAGTGCGCGACGATCCCGCGCTGCGGGGGCTTGTTGTACATCGGCGACACGTGCAGGAGGTGCGTCGCGCCTGCCTCCTTCATGCGCTTCGACGTCTCGATCGCGCGGGCCGTGTCGTTGGAGCCGGCGCCGGCAACGACCGGCACCCGGCCGCGCGCCTGCTCAGCCGTGACCTCAACCACGCGGGCATGCTCGGCCGGCGTCATCGTCGCCGCCTCACCGGTAGAACCGCAGGGGACGACGAAGTCGATGCCCTCGTCGATCTGCCAATCCACGAAGCCGCGGAGCGCACGCTCGTCGAGCGCCCCGCGCGCGGTGAACGGAGTCGCGAGGGCGGTGCCGCAGCCGGTCAGGAGGGAGTCGCTCATGGCTGCTGTGAGTGAGGCGTTGGAGCGGCCATCGTCAAGACGTCCTGCATGGTGAAGACACCGCGGCGGCCAGCGAGCCAGCGAGCCGCGGCGAGCGCACCTTCGGCGAAGACCCGCCGATCGCGCGCCTCGTGCACCAGCCGCACCTGCTCGAACGGGGCATCGAAAATGACCTCGTGCGTACCGGGGACCGAGCCGACCCGCACACTCGTGATCGGCATTGGCTTGCCCGACGCCTGCTGCGCGGTGCGCGACAGCGACGCCGCGGTGCCCGAGGGCGCATCTTTTTTCGCGGCGTGATGCGTCTCGACGAGATGGGCGTCAAATGAGCCGACGCCGGAAAACAGTCGCGCCGCTTCGGCAATCACGCGATCGAAGATCGCGACGCCCACCGAGAAGTTCGGCGCATAGAGCATCGCTGCCCCGCTCCGCTCGATTTCGGCGCGCACCCGTGGCAGCTCGGCGTACCATCCTGTGGTGCCGACGACGACCGGACACCGCGCCGCCGCGCATGCGAGAATGTTCGCCACCGCCGCCTCCGGCACCGAGAACTCGATGGCCACGACCGCACTCCCGAGCGAATCGCGCGTCACCGTCCGTCCGTGGTCGATCTGTGCGACGACGTCGAACCCGCGCTCGGGCGCGAGCGCCGCGAGGGCCTGTCCCATGCGGCCCATCCCGATGAGGGCGAGCGGAATGGCCGTCATGACGCCAACGCCGACGGGAAGAAGGCGTCATGCAATCGGCGCATGGCGGGCGCCACCTGCTCACCGTCAACGACGACGGTGAGATTGATGCCGCTCGAGCTGAGCGACAGCATGTGCACCCGCAGTTCGCCGATCGCCTCGAGCGCCTTGGCCATGGCCGTGCCGCCATCGCTCAAGCCGCTGCCGACGATGGAGACGATGCCGCGCTCGCGCTCCATCGTCACGTCGCCGAGCTCGCGCAGATCCACCACCAGCGCTTCGAGGCTCGTCACGTCGTCGATCGTGACCGAGACGCTCACCTCCGACGTCGCGACCACGTCCACCGATGTCTTGTGCCGGCCAAAGACGTCGAACAGCGTGCGCATGAATCCTTCGGTGAGCAGCATCCGCGGGCTGCGAACCTTCACCAGCGTGACGCCGCTCTTGCCGGCGATGGCGGTCACACTGCGCCGGGGCGCGTCGAAGGTGATGAGCGTGCCGGTACCCGAAGGCTTGGCCGAATTGAGCACCCACACCGGAATCCCGCGCATGACGGCAGGGGCGATCGTATTCGGGTGCAGTACCTTCGCGCCGAACGATGCCAACTCCGACGCCTCCTCGAACCCGATGCGCTCGATGAGCCGCGCACCGCTCACCACACGCGGGTCGGCGGTGAGCATGCCATCCACGTCGGTCCAGATCTCGATCGCTTCCGCCTGGAGCGCCGCGCCCACCAGGGAGGCGCTGTAGTCGGAGCCACCGCGGCCCAGGGTGGTGGTCACGCCGCTGCCCTGCGCCGAGCCGATGAATCCCCCCATGACTGGAATCTTTCCCTCGCGCACAAGGGGCATCACCAGCCGCTGCGCCGCCTCGCCGATGGCGTCGATCTGCGGCTCCGCGCGCGTGTAGTTGGCATCGGTGATCATGACGCGCCGCGCGTCGACGTGCTCGGCCGGAAGCCCATGCTTGCGGAACGCCGCCACGACCAGGACCGACGAGAGCTGCTCGCCAAGGGACGCGATGGCGTCGAGCGAGCGCGGCGTGAGATCGCCAAGCGTTCGCAGCGCTTCGGCCAGCGCGGCGAGCTCATCGAACATCGCCGAGAGCTCGTTGCACACCTCGTCCGCATCCGCGCCGTCCAGCAGGCGCTCCGTCTGCGTGAGGTGCCGGTCGCGCAGCCCTTCCACCGCGCGCAGTGCGCCGATCAGCTGGCCCTTCGCCGACTGCTCGGCGATCTGCAGCAGCTGGTTGGTGGTGCCACCCAGCGCGCTGACGACCACGACGGGCT
>JBBQDE010000396.1:0-3024 GCA_038319425.1 Gemmatimonadales bacterium | reverse complement strand
GATGCGCGACCGCTGAGCGCCGCGACGCTCACACGAGCGCATGTGTGCTACGGCCACTGGCTGCGCTCCGTCCAGATCCGCCGCGACAAGGTGACGCCCGTCGGGAAGCGCATCGTCATCCGCTCGCGCATGTCCGGCGCAAAGTCGTTGAGATATCGGTCTACCTCGACCTGCGACGCGGCGTGATACACCGTGCGATACTGCCCCTCGCCACCCTGGTCCAGCCGCGCGTGGAGGAAGCAGCCCGTGCGGATCACCTCGGGCATGTGCGTCTCGATCATGAATCGCTCGTAGTCGTACGCCAGGGCGTCGTCCACGCGCGCCGTGACCTCGTAGGTGACGGGCTCCTCACCCTCGCCGCGGGGCAGATCGAGCGACGCAATCACCGCGGAGAAGTCGTCGTCGCGGCGCCCCGCCACGGCCGACGCGCCATAGGCGTCGCGCGACGCCCGCACGCCGGGCAGCGACAGGTCGAGGGTGCGCGCCAGCTCGAGGGCGAGGTCGAGGTCCTTGAGCAGCAGCGCGGTGGTGAACAGGGGCGTGAACTGGCGGTCAAGCAGTTGCGGGGCCTTGTACGCGACGAAGGGCGAGGCGAGCACCGAGCCGGCCAGTGCGTCGCGCACGACTTCCTTGGGCAACCCCGCGCGCTCGGCGAGGAGAAACGCCTCGGCCATGAGCTCGGTCTGCCCGGCGATGAGCAGGTTCATCACGAGCTTGAGCGCGCTCGCCGACCCCACCTCGCCCGTGTGGACGATGGCGTTGCCCAGGTGGGACAGCACGACTCGCGCTCGATCGACGTCGGCGTCGGCACCGCTGGCGAGTATGGTGAGCGTGCCCTGCGCGGCGGCGGGAACGCTGCCGAGCACGGGCGCGTCCACGAATCGCGCGCCACGTGCCTCGCACTGCTCCGCCGTCGACCGCGCCACCGCCGGTCCCACGGTGGAACAGTCGATCAGCAGCGCGCTGCGGCGAAGCGTCTTGAGCACGCCGTCGGGCGCGCCGAGCACTGTCGCGAGCGCGGCGGGGTCGGCGAGCATCGTGATCACGAACTCGGCGTCGTAGACGGCATCGGATGGCGTCTTCGCGCGCCGCGCCCCCGCGGCTTCGAGGTCCGCGCCGCGCTGGGCGCTGCGGTTCCAGACGGTGAGTGGCGCGCCGGCCGCGAGAAGCCGTGCGGCCATGGGATGACCCATCCGGCCGAGGCCGAGCAGGGCGATGCGGGGAAACGAGGAGAACGTCATGCGGGGTAATAAACGCCAAATGCGCCTCGTCGTCATCCTCTATCGCCTGCTGCCGCTCGCCGTGGCCTTCCGGCGCGACTACCGGCGCTGGCTGCTCTTCGGGCCCCCGGCGGTCCGTTCCTCGGCAATTCACGAGCGGCGCGCGGCGCGCCTCGTCTCGGTGCTGGCCGAGCTCGGCCCCACCTTCGTGAAGATGGCGCAGCTCTTCGCCGGCCGCGCGGATCTCCTCGCCCCGGTGTACGCCCGCGCGCTGACGACGCTCACCGACCAGGTGCCGATGGTGCCGGTCGCCGAGATTGAGCGCATCCTCGTCGAGGAGTATGGTGCGCCGCCGGAGGAGCTGTTCGAGCGGTTCGATCGCGCGCCCCTCGCCGCCGCGTCGCTGGGCCAGGTGCACCGCGCCCGCTACGACGGCGCCGAAGTGGTGGTGAAGGTCCTGCGGCCGGGGGTGGAGGCGCTCGTCGAGGCGGACGTGCGCGCGTCACTGCGGATCGTCGCCGTCGTCGAGCGTTGGTGGCCCAACCCGCACGTCATCGGCACGCGCGTCGTGATCGAGGAATTTGCGCGCCGCGTGGCGGAGGAGATGGACTTCCGTCGCGAGGCGGCGCATGCCGTGGCGATCGGGGCCAACTTCGCCGATACCCCGGGGATCTGGATCCCGCGCGTCGTGCTGCCGATGGTGCGCCAGCGCGCGCTCGTGCTGGAGTACTGCCCCGGGCGCCGCGTGGATCGGCTCGAGGACTGGGTGCGCGAGGGGCGCGTGCGTCCCGACCGCCTCGTGCGGGAAGTGATGGAGCTCTACGCGAAGATGATGCTCGTGCACGGGCTCTTTCACGCCGATCCGCACCCCGGCAACATGCACGTTGCCGTCGACGGGCGGCTCATCCTGCTCGACTTCGGGATGGTGGTGCGAGTGCCGCTGGAGTTGCGCCGCCAGCTGGTGGCGGCGATCTTCGCCGCGATCCGCCGCGATCCCGACGCGCTCGCCGACAGCTTTCACGCACTCGGCCTCGTCTCCACGGGCGCCGATCCCGCCGTGATTCGCCGACTTGCCGCGACGCTGCTCGGCGTGGCGTGGGAACGGAACACGACGCGCGAGCGGGTGGAGCTCCTCGCCGACGAAGTCCTGGCCGAGCTGTTCGACTGGCCCATCGTGCTGCCGAGCGATCTCGTGTACTTCGCGCGGACCGCCGCCCTGATCGAGGGCCTTGGGACGCACTACGACGCGCACTTCAACGCGCTGTCGTTCGCATCACCCATCGCGCTCTCGCTTCGCGGACGCATCATGGCGTCGCTCTATCCCGAGGGCGACCGGCCAGCCGTGGATCCGGCGCGCGTGCTCGGCGCGGCGATCGGCGCGGTGGCGCGCATCCTCCGGCGCACGGCCGAGGATCTCGTCGTGACGGTGCGCGACGCCGTCGCGCAGGCCGCGCTGCCGTCGGCGGAGTCACTCGGCGTGCCGCCGGTGACGCGCGGTCCCAACGGTTCGCGAATTCCAGGACATATTCCAGGCGAGTGATCGCTGCGGCCCGATGCCGCGCGCCGGTCGTCACTGCCCCCCTCGCCTCCTCTTTCGCGCGTGCTCGTCGTGCTTCGACACAAGATTGTCGCCGTCGCCTTCTGCCTCCTCTCCGCCGCTTTCTTCCGCGCCGACGCACAGGTCGGGTCCACCACCGACATCATCATGGGGCGGGTGATCGGCGCCGATTCGGTGCCGGTGCAGGGCGCACGCGTCGTGGTCACGTCGGCGGTGACGGGGGTCACGCGTCGCAAGACGACGAAC
>JBBQDE010000395.1:0-3026 GCA_038319425.1 Gemmatimonadales bacterium | reverse complement strand
ATTCGTGAAGTTCGTCGCGGACGCGACCACCGACGAGATCCTCGGCTGCCACATGATCGGACCCAACGTCTCGGAGCTCATCCCCGAGGTCGTGCTCGCAATGGAGTATCGCGGCTCGTCGGAGGACATCGGGATCACGGTACACGCGCATCCCACGTTGTCCGAGACGACGAAGGAGGCGGCGCTCGCCGTGCTCGGGCGCGCGATCCACTTCTGATGCCCGCCGCCGTCGAGCCCCTGCTGCGCGCGCTGATGCCGGACGATGCCCCCGCGGCACACGCGTTGGTGTCGGCGCAGCTCGAGGCGGGGCGCTATCGCGACCGCGCGATCGAGGTGCTCGATAGCGCGCTCGGATTCGAGGACCCCGAGTTCATGGCGCTCGTCGCGTTCGACAGTGACGAACGGTCGCTGCTCGGACTCGTCCTGTTCGGCACTGTCGCCGGGGCGCACGCCGTCGTGAAGGTGCACGGCGTCATCGCACCGGCGCGTGAGACTGCGGTGCTGCTGCTCGGCGCCGTGCGTCAGGCCGCTGAGCACTCGGGCGAACGCATGATCGTCTGCGAGATCCCGGACGATGCGCCCTTCGCCGTCGCCGCGGAAGCACTCGCGGCGAGCGGCTTCACGGAACAGGGACGCGTGCCCGACTTCGTGCGCGACGGCGTAGCCCTTCGGCTGCTGGTACTGCCCCTGTTCGACGACTGAGCTATTGATCGCCGCCCGACCCGCGGCTCCACGGCGGCACGATGCCGTTCATCCGCGCGTAGGCGATCGACTGGCCGAGATGCTCGTGCGCATGCGTCGTCATCACCACGAGCACGCCCCGGTTCGTCGACGGCGTGCCGAACAGGTCCACCGATGTCTCCATCTGAGCGTCGGGCACGTCCATGACGCTCTGCTTCGCGTAGGCGAACGACGTCCTCAGCATCTCCACCACCTGCGCCTTGTCGGTCATCGATGTTTCCATGTCGCGGGCAAGTGTCACATCCGGCTTCCGCTTCACCCCGGCCATGCCGGGGAACATGAAGTTGGCACCGACGATGTGCATGTACACCTCGCTCACCGAGCGCACACCGGCCGCGGGTCGCCACCCGTACTTCTCGGCCGGCATCGCGTTGGCAAGTGCAATGAATTTCTGTTCGGCATCGGCGAGCTGACCGATCAGCTCCTTGCGAAGGCCGGTGGCCGATGCGGGGTCGGCCGATTGCGAGCGTGCCGGGTGCGGCGCGGCGAGAAGGAGCGCCATCGCGGAGACGAGAAGTCGACGAGTCATCATCGCATGCTCGGTAAGGGGAGCCCTATCATACCGGGGCCGGAAGCGGTCGTCCAGCGAGCCGGGACCGCTGGCGGGAGGCCGCCGCGAACGGCAGCTTTTCCGGGATGACCCGTGACGGGAGGCTCCCAATGGTCAGCAGCGTCGAACGGTCCGTGGATGGTTATCTCGCGTCGCTCCCGGCGGAGCGCCGTGCGGTGGTGAGCGCCGTGCGAGACGTCGTGCGCCAGAACCTGCCGGAGGGATATCGCGAGACGATGGACTACGGAATGATCGCCTACGCCATTCCCCCGGAGCGCTACGGCGACCCGCCCCTCGAGGCGATCGGTGAGTTCATCGCCGCCACCACGCCGGAGCAGTTCATCGCGCGCCACGAGGAGGTGCGTGCTGCGCCACGCCAGGCGCCGGTTCGCCAGACAATCGCCGCGAAGAAGGTGGCGACGAAGAAGTCCGTGTCCCGGAAACGCGTGTAATCGTCGACCGTGTCCTTCCTCGTCTCGCTCCTCCTGCCCGTCCTTGCGACGGTGCTCTTCTTCCGCAGCTACCCGGAACGTGTCGCGCTTGGGAAGGCGCCGGCCTTGCTCACCACGCGGTCGGCACTGGCGAGCGGCGCCGTCACCGGCGCGTCGGCGCTGATCTTCCTCGGCCTGCTCGGCGTGCTGATACTCGCGTACCGCGGCCGAGCGCTCACGCCCGAGGGTGTCGAGGATTCGGCGATCGCCTTCTGGACCGTCCAGTTTGTTCTCGCCGCGGCGATCGGCGCGGTGATTGGTGCGCTGTCGGCGCTCGCGCTGCTGCCCTGGGTGCGCGCGCGACTCGCGCGATCGGCACCGCGGCGCGAGATCCAGTGACGACGCGACCGTCGTCGCCGCCGCAACGCTACGTCGCCCTGCTCCGCGCCATCAACGTCGGCGGGCACGTCGTGAAGATGGACGTGCTGCGCGCCGAGTTCAGCGCACTGCGCTTCACCGACGTGGAGACGTTCATCGCCAGTGGCAACGTGCTGTTCACGGCGTCATCGTCCGACCGTGCCGCGCTGGAGCAGACGATCGAGCAGCGGCTGGAGAAGACGCTCGGCTACGAAGTCGGCACCTTCCTGCGCACACCGGCCGAGCTTTCCACGCTCGTGGCCAGCCTTCCCTTCAGCGAACGCGAGCTCGATGGCTGTACGTTGTCCATTGCCTTCCTCAAGCGGGAGCCGGCTGCGGCCGCGGCCGAGCGTGTGCGCCAGCTTTGCACCGACGACGATGCGCTCCTGATGCGCCACCGCGAGCTGTTCTGGCGCTGCCGCGGCCGGACGAGCGATTCGACGGTGTGGCGGACACCGATGGAGAAGGTGATCGGCATGAGCGGCACCTTCCGCAACGTCACGACGGTGCGGAAGCTGGCGGCGAAGACGGCGGGCGTGCCGCGATGAAGAGACCGTCGCCGCTCACGCTGGCCCCGGCGTAGCCTCGGCCTCCTCGTACGCCTGGCGCAGGGCCCCGAGCAGCACGTCGGCCGTCTGCGCGCCCGACACGCCGTAGCGCTCGTCGATCGCGAAGAACGGGACGCCGGAGATGCCGAAGGCGCGGGCGCGCGCTTCGTCGGACCGCACGTCGGCAGCATACGCGTCGCTGGCCAGTGTCAAATTTACCTGCACCGGATCGAGGCCGACCTCGCCGGCGAGTCGCGCGAGGGTTGCCGGATCGCCGACTGCATCACCGTCCGTGAAGTAGGCATGCATGAGCCGCTCTTTCATCGGCTCTGCCTTGCC
>JBBQDE010000394.1:0-3068 GCA_038319425.1 Gemmatimonadales bacterium | reverse complement strand
GCGTCGGTGGCGATGCTCGAGAAGTTGGCGCTGTTGAAGATCGCGCTCTGGAGCGCGCCGGTGCGCAGCAGAGCCTCGGCGTGCCGTATGTCCACGCCCACGTCCGGGGTGTTGGTCATCGTCCGGCCACAACCTCGAAGGCAGCCGCGGCCGCAGGTCGTCGCCGCCCGTGCGAAAACAGTGCGCGCGAATGAACCACAACAGATGACATCGACCTTGGGCGCGAGGGGTGCTGCGGGGATCGCCAATCGTCGGCGGGCCGGAGATCAGGTCATATCGCAAGACGAGAACCACGGTGCGACGTCACCGCCGGGTGCGATGTGGAACACCGTGGGGGGAACCGACTGTCCCCTCTGTGCCGGTGCCAATGCAGGACAGACGACCCTGCTGCATCTTGTTGCGCCGATGCCCACCACATCCAGACTCGCCGGCTATCTCTGCATCGCCCTGGCCGCCGCGCTGTGGGGCAGCCTCGGCGTGGTGTCACGCGTGATCCTCCAGGCCGGGCTCGAGCCGCTCGAGCTGAGCTTCTGGCGTGCGTCGATCGCCGGCGCGCTGTTCGCGGCGCACGCGACCGCGCGTGGGAAGGTGCGAGTTGCGCGCGCGGACTATCCCGTGCTCGTCCTCTTCGCGTTCTTCGGTGTCTCGGTCTTCTACCTGTCGTACCTCTTCGCCGTGCGCACGGGCGGCGCCGCGCTCGCGGCGATCCTGCTCTACACGGCGCCGGCCTGGGTCGCCATCGCCTCCGTGCTCTGGCTGCACGAGCGCATGACCGCGCGGAAGCTCGGCGCGCTGGCCCTCACGCTCGCTGGCGTCGTGTTCGTGGCGCTCGGCGCGCGCGGCGCGGGCGACGGCATCCACATTGGGCCGGCGGCGCTCGGCTGGGGGTTGCTCTCGGGGCTCGCCTACGCGAGCTACTATCTGTTCGGCAAGCGCTACTTCACCCGATACGAGCTGCCAACGCTGTTCATGTACGTGCAGCCGCTCGGGGCGTTGCTGCTGCTGCCCTGGGTGCACTTTTCGCCGAAGAACGGCGCGACGTGGGCCTGGCTCGCCTTCGTGAGCATCGTGCCCACCTACGTGGCGCTGCAGCTTTACGAGGCCGGCCTGCGCCGCGTGGAGGCGACGCGCGCTGTGACGGTGGCCACGCTCGAACCCGTGATCGCGGCGGGGCTCGCCTACGTGGTGTGGGGAGAGTCGATGCGCACGATCGGATACGCGGGTGCCGCGCTCGTGCTCACCGGCGTGCTCATCATGTCGGCCGATCGCTCGTGACAACCACCGCGTCCACCGCTTCCTTTCGCCGATGAACGTTCTCGTCCTCAACGTGGGCTCGTCGTCTCTCAAGTTCCAGCTCATCGACACCGATCGCGCTGCGATCGATGAGAATCGCGACCGGCGCCTCGCGCGCGGCCAGATCGAACGCATCGGCGGCGAGGCAATCCTCACGCTCGCCGCCGGCGATGCGAAGTCGTCGCACACCACCGCGACCATTCGCAACCACGCCGAGGCGGTGACGCGTATCATCGGCTGGCTCACGAGCGATGAATCCGGTGTCGCGCTGAGCGCCGCGGCCGACATCGCGGCGGTGGGGCACCGGGTGGTGCACGGCGGCGAGCGCTTCCGCCGCTCCACGCTGGTGGACGATTCCGTGTGGCGCGATCTCGAGGAGTTGATCGACCTCGCACCGCTGCACAATCCGCACAACCTGCGCGGCATCACCGCGGCTCGCGCCGCGCTGGGGCCGGGCATTCCGCAGGTCGCGGTGTTCGACACGGCGTTCCACCAGAGCCTCCCCGAAACGGCGTATCTCTACGGCATCCCGTACCAGTACTACCAGCGCTACAAGGTGCGGCGGTACGGATTCCACGGCACCTCGTACCGCTACATCGCCTACCGCTACCGCCAGCTCACGGGGCGCAGCCGCGAGAACACCAACGTGATCGCGCTGCACCTCGGCAACGGCGCGTCGGCGTGCGCCATCGTCGGCGGCGAGTCGCGCGAGACGTCGATGGGCTTCACGCCACTGGAAGGCCTCGTGATGGGAACGCGATCCGGCGATCTCGATCCCGCCATCCTCGACTTCGTGGGAGCGAAGGAAGGGCTCACCAGCCGCGAGGTGGAACTGATGCTCAACAAGCAGTCGGGGCTGCTCGGTATCTCGGGGCTCACGCCGGACATGCGCGAGCTCCTGGCGGAGGAGGCGGCGAACAACGATCGCCGGGCGCGGCTGGCGATCGACGTGTTCTGCCATCGCGCCAGGAAGTACGTCGGCGCCTACCTCGCGACGATGAATGGCGCCGATGCGCTGCTCTTCTCGGGCGGCATCGGCGAGAACTCCCCCGAGATCCGCGCCCGCATCTGCGCCGACCTCTCGTGGCTCGGCATCACGGTGGACGCGGCGCGCAACACGGCGCTCACCGACGGGAAGGAGGGACGGTTCGACGCCGACGGCTCGCGCGTGGAGCTGTGGGTGGTGCCCACGGATGAGGAGCTCCTCATCGCGCGCGACACCTGGCGCGTGGTGACCGGCGCCGAGCTGCGGTACTGAGCCCTACGCGCGCCGGGCGGCGTCTTCCGCCGGAATGATCCACCGGGCGACCTGCTCGCCGTCGCGCAGCACGACGATGCGCGTCGCGCGGTCGATCGCGTCGCGGGTCAGCAGCCGCTGCAGGTCGTCGATGCCGCCCACGACCGACTCGCCGAGCCCGATGATGATGTCGCGCGCCTTGAGGCCGGCCGCCTCGGCCGGGCTACCCGAGGCGATCTCGGTGATGAGCACCGCACCCGGCGCGGAGAGATGGCTGAGCTGCACGCGACGACGCGACAGCCGTATGGTCTGTCCGGACACGCCGATCCAGCCGCGCCGCACGCGGCCGTCGGCGATCAGCTGCGGGATGACGAGCTTGGCCGTGCTCACCGGCACGGCGAAGCAGATGCCCTGCGCACCGCTGATGATCGCGGTGTTGATGCCCACCACGTCGCCGCGCGAGTCAACGAGCGGCCCGCCGGAGTTGCCAGGGTTGAGCGCCGCATCCGTCTGGATGACCGCGTCGATCAGGCGCCCC
>JBBQDE010000393.1:0-3072 GCA_038319425.1 Gemmatimonadales bacterium | reverse complement strand
TGGCTCGACCCTGCGGTGAGCCTCCTGCTCGTCGCGCTCATCATGTGGAGCACGTGGGGGCTGGCAAAGGACTCGCTCGATCTCGCGCTCGATGCGGTGCCGCCCGGCATCGACTTCGAGGCCGTGAGCGGCGTGTTGCGCGCGCTCGACGGTGTCGTGGAGGTTCACGATCTCCACATCTGGGGGATGAGCACCACCGACGTGGCGCTTACCGCGCACCTGGTGCGCCCGTGCGGGGGCGGAGAGGATGCGTTGCTGGCCGCCGCGACTCAGCAGTTGCGCCTGCGGTTCGGCATCTCGCACGCCACGATTCAGCTCGAGCAGGGGCTCGCAGTTCATCCGTGCGAGCTGGCCACACCCGGCCGCGTGTAGAGCACGACGTCGACCATGTGCACCGACGACGAGCACCGCGACCATCCGCCCGACTGGCTGATCGGCCGCTGGCGACTGGTGCACGCGTCGCCGGCGATCGGCATTTCGCCGGGCACGCGCATGGAGTTTCAGCCCGACGGTGAGCTCCGTTACACGATCCCCATCGAGGGGCGCGAGCAGGTGATCGCACTCCTGTACCGCATCGACGATGGGCTGCTTCGCACCGAGAACCCGCTCGCGCCGCACGCTACGGCCACGCCGTTCCGGCAGGGTCCGGGCGACACGCTCGTGCTGGACTTCGCCGACAGCCCGGCGGTGCTCGTCCGGGAGCAGGACGACGACCGCGGCTGGTGAGAGCGAGGCGGCGGGAACTCTTCCGCCGGCTCCTCGCTAGTGCCGGTGTGACCGCCTCTTCCGGACCTCACTCGGCCGAACGCGACGCGGAGTTCGCACGCATCGCGCTGCCGCTCCTGCCCTCGGTGGCGCGCGTCGCCGGCAGTCTGGCGCGCGAGCGGGCCGACGCGGACGACCTCGTGCAGGAGACTTTCCTGAAGGCGTACCGGCACTGGCATACCTTCGTCGCCGGCAGCGACTGCAAGCGCTGGCTCGCCGCCATCTGCCGCAACACCTTCTTCGCCCAATGCGCGCGGCAGCGGTGGGTCACGCCCGTCGGCGACGACATGGAGTTGGAGACCTTCGCCGCCGTGCACCTGCACAAGCTCGCGCGCGAGCGGGGCGTGGAGGACATGTTCGCGCGTCTCGATCTGGCGCCGGCGATTCGGGACGCCATCGAGACGCTCGAACCGCCTTTCCGCGAGGTCGTCCTGCTGGTCGACGTCGAGGAATTCCGCTACGAGGAGGCGGCGGAGGTGCTGGGCATTCCCGTTGGCACGGTACGGTCGCGATTGTATCGCGCCCGTCGTCAGCTCCAGCAGTCGCTCGTGGCCTACGCCATCGACGCCGGGTTCTCCGGCGTTCGCCTTCCCGCCGCATCCATCGCCGCCGCTGCGGCACGCGCTCCAGGAGTTCGCAATGGCAAGTCATGATGAATGCGCGGCGATCGTCCGCCAGCTGTGGCCGTACCTCGACGGCGCGCTGCCGGATGCGCTTCAGGAGCGCGTTGTCGCGCACCTCGAGGGCTGCGTCAACTGCCGGTCCCATTTCGACTTCGAGCGCGAGTTCCTGACCGCCATTCACAGTGCGGGGGTGGCCGGCGACTTTGCGCCGCTGCGACTCAAGGTGCTCGGCGCGCTCCGCCATGAGGGATTCACCGTTTCCTAGGAGCCGTGGATGCTCGTGCTCGCGTTCCTCGGCGGGGTGCTCACCATTCTGAGCCCTTGCATCCTCCCGATCCTGCCGTTCGTGTTCTCGCGCGGCGGGCGCTCGTTTTCGCGCGAAATCGCGCCGATGCTGCTTGGCCTCGCGTCGGCCTTCACCGGTGCGGCGCTGATTGCAAGCGCCACGGCGCGGTGGCTGCTCGTCGCGAACGAGATCGGCCGGAATGCCGCCTTGCTGCTGCTGGGTCTCGTGGGCGTCACGCTACTGTCGGCACCCGCCGCGGAATGGGCCGCGCGCCCGTTGACGCGCGCCGGCGGAGCGCTCCTCAACCGGCGAGAGGCGGGCACTGACTCGCCGACGCGAGCCGTCCTGATCGGCATCGCCATCGGTCTGCTGTGGGCGCCCTGCGCCGGCCCCATCCTCGGGCTGCTCATCGCCGCCGCGGCGGGCACGAACGCGCCGCACGCCGGCGTACTCTTTCTCACCTTTGCGCTCGGAGCCGCCGTGTCCCTCGCTGTCGTCACCTCACTTGGAGGCCGCCTGCTCGCGCGCCTCAAGCGCGCCGGCGCGGCCGACGTCGTGGTGCGCCGCATACTCGGCACCTTGACCATCGCCACCGTCGTCGCCCTCCTCTTCGGATGGGACCGCGCTCTCTTCGCCGACGCTGCCCTGGTGCGCACCGCCCGCGCCGAGGAGCTACTGGTGTCGCGGTTGGCGCCTGCCGGCCGTCCGGCGATCGATGCCGGCCTGTCGTTCGACGATGTCGCGGCCAATGAGGCGCGTCGTCGTGCGCTCGCGGCGCGTCCCGTCATGGAAGGCACGCTTCCGTCGTTCACCGGCGGCACAGCGTGGCTCAACTCATCGCCACTCACCCCCGAATCCCTGCGTGGCAAGGTGGTGCTCGTCGACTTCTGGACCTTCGCGTGCTACAATTGCCTCAATGCGCTGCCGCACGTGAAGGCGTTGTACGCGAAGTACAAGGATCGCGGCTTCGTTGTCGTCGGCGTGCACACCCCCGAGCTTGCCCGCGAGCGCGTGCTCGGCAACGTGCGCGACGAGGTTACGCGCCTGGGCATCACGTACCCGGTGGTGATCGACAACGACTACGCCATCTGGCGCGCGTTCGGCAACCGATACTGGCCCGCCGCATTTTACGCCGATGCTTCCGGTCGGCTGCGGTTTCACCACTTTGGGGAAGGACGCTACGAGGAGCAGGATCAGGCAGTCGCCGCGCTGCTCGCCGAGCGAGACGCGGCCGCCGCAACGGGAGGCCGTTAGCCATGGCGGAGCTGGTCAGGCGAAATCACTGGGTTATCCGCCTCACCCATTGGGTGAACGTCGTGGCGATCATCATCATGGCCGGCAGCGGCATGCGTATCTTCAACGCGCATCCGGCGTTTGCGCGGCCCGGTGAGCGCTTTC
>JBBQDE010000392.1:0-3077 GCA_038319425.1 Gemmatimonadales bacterium | reverse complement strand
GTGCCGAGCCGGCGCTCGTCGCCGAGTCGCTCCGGGCGCACTCCTTTCCCGTGAGTGGCATGGGTGTAGTAGAGGGAGCCGCCGTCACGCTCGTTGCCGACGTCGCTCACGGCGCGCCCACCGCGCCGATCGAGTTCATTGCGCTGGATGGCTGGCGGGTGCGCTGGAGTTGCGACGGTGCCGATCTTTTCATCGGCGGCCCGCCGACCAGCGTGCAGGACGACGCGCCGAGCGCGAGCGAGCGGCGCGTCTCGAGCACGGGCGGCGCCAGGACATCCGCGCCCTCCGCCGACGCACCGCGCTGGATCGACGGGCCGACGCTCGACATCATCACGCCGATGGTGCGTGACACGACGGTCTCGCTGCTGGTCCGCGGTCGCGTGCTCGAGGCGCGCGACGGACGCGTCGTCGTCCGCTGGCGGAACGCGGCCGGCGTCGACACCGTGCTCGACATGGGGCCCGGAACTCCGCTCGCCGCCACACGTTCCGGACACTTCATACTCGCCATCGCGCCGCGGGCCGACGGCCGTGCCCACGAATCTCCCGATCACGCGGTGGTCTACCGTGTTCCCTAATCGCCGATTCATGCCGTCTCGCTCGCTCCGTTGCGCCGTTCTCCTTGCCGCCGCCGCCGCATTCGTCGCCGTGCCGACGCGGGCGCAGGGCATCATCAGCCCGTTCGCCGGTCACACCTACCAGCCGGGCATCGACGTGCGCGACTACGACATCCGCCTCGACCTCCCTGATACCGGCGCCTTCATCCGGGGCGACGTGACGGTCACCGTGCGCCGCGCCGCCGGAGTCTCCACCCTGCGGCTGGACCTCGTGGACCGCCTCACTGTGCGCGGCATCGAGGTGAATGGTCTTGCGGTGGGCCCGGTGCACGCGCACGACCGGATCGAGGTGCCGCTCGGCGGCGCTACGAGCGACAGCGTGAGCATCCGCGTGCGGTACGACGGCGTGGTGACCGACGGACTCGTGGTGCTGAAGGACGCGCAGGGGCGGTGGACCTGGTTCGGCGACAACTGGCCCAATCGCACCCGCCAGTGGCTCCCCACCGTTGACCATCCGAGCGACAAGGCGACGGTGAGCTGGACGGTTCGCGCGCCGAGCGGCCGGACGGTCGTGGCTAACGGGACCCTCGTCGGCCTCCGCTCGCTCGGAGGCCGCGACGCGCGGCTGAGCGAGACGCGGTGGCGCGAAGCGCAGCCGATTCCCACGTATCTGATGGTGATCGGTGCCGGACCGCTGGTGAGCGTGCCCCTCGCCATCACCGGGTGCGCGCAGGCCGACGCATCGAAATGCGTACCGCAGTCGGTCTACCTGATGCCCGAGCATCAGGAGTGGCTCCCCGGTCCGTTCGCCGCTGCCGCACCGATCGTTTCGCTGTTCGAGAGCCTCGTCGGACCCTTTCCCTACGAGAAGCTCGCGCACGTGCAGTCCGCGACCCGCTTCGGCGGGATGGAGAATGCCACCGCCATCTTCTACGCCTACGACCTGTTCGCGAAGCGCACGATGGGCGAGGGGATCATCGCGCACGAGACGGCGCATCAATGGTTCGGCGACGCCGTCACGGAGCGCGAGTGGGGGCACCTGTGGCTCTCCGAAGGGTTCGCCACGTATTTCGCCGCGCTCTGGACGCAGAAGTCGCGCGGCGACTCGGCGTTCCACGCCGAGATGGCGACCATTCGCCAGCAGATCCTCGCCGACTCCGTGGTGGCGCACCGCCCCGTGATCGACACTGCGCAGACCGACTACCTCGCGCTCCTCAACACCAACAGCTACCAGAAGGGCGGCTACGTGTTGTACATGCTGCATCGCCAGCTCGGCGACAGCGCGTTCTTTGGCGGCCTGCGGTCGTACTACACGAACCATCGGCATGGCAACGCGCTCACCGACGACCTGCGCGCGGAGCTGGAGCATTCGTCCGGCCGGCCGCTGGGCCAGTTCTTCGACCAATGGCTCCGTCGGCCCGGTGTGGCGGAACCGAGCATCGGGTGGGCGTACGACGCGGCGGACAGCACGGTGACGCTGGCGGTGCAGCAGGATTCGACGCACGGCACGTACGACCTGCCGTTGACAGTGCTCGTCGGCGAGCCCGCGGCGGGACAGCGACGGATCGACGTGACGATTCCGGCCAGAGCGCGAGCGGTGGTGGCGTTGCCCGGGCGATTCCCGGCTCGTCCAACGTCATTGACGTTCGATCCCGACCACTTCCTTCTCGCGCGTATCGGCCACCCATGACCTCTCTGCTCCAGCGTGCGCTGCTGCTCGCGTGCGCGGCCGCCCTCGGCCTGCCGGCCGTCGCGGGCGCGCAATGGGGACGCTCGCCGCTGCCGCGGTCGCGTGCCGACGTCCTGCTGGATGCGGGGCTCTGGCCACAGGCAGAGGAGGCGTATTACGCGCAGTCGCGGCTGAACCCGCGGTCGCCGGCGCCGCGCGCCGCGCTCGGGCGCTATCTCGCCATGAAAGGGGCCGTACTGCCCGGCACGATCCTGATGGAGGAAGCACTCAAGTTCGGGCTGGATTCCAGCGTCGCGCGCACACTCATCAAGCCGTGGCGTTCGGTGCTCGACTGGCGACAGATCGCGACCATTCGCGCCGATTCGCTGCTGACCGTGCGGCCGCCGCGTGATTCCACCGCCCTGTTCCAGCTCGCGTTGCCCGCCCGCGCGTCGGCGGGAAGTTCGTCGCGCGCCACCAGCCGAGACACGATCTGGGCCGACGTGGTTCCGCGGCTCATCGGATCGGACAGTCTCTACACGAGATCGCCGCGCGTGGGCATCGAGCTGATCGAGGCGCTCACGCCTTCGTTCGACACGACGACGATGCGTGTGACGCTGCACGCCGACCCGCGCTCGGCGCTGAAGGCGACCGGCCAGCGCTTTCCGCTCCTGCGCGACGCGCGCGACATCCGCGTGCTGATGACCTACGGGCGCACGCTGTCGCTCCCGGCCGCGCTGCGCGAGCTCGCGCCGCGCTGGTGGCAGCTGGATCTGGCCCATGGAGTGCTGGTCATCCGCTGACGCAGCGCGGCATCACTTCCCGATGTTCTGCAGCTCGACCAGCAGGCAGCG
>JBBQDE010000391.1:0-3094 GCA_038319425.1 Gemmatimonadales bacterium | reverse complement strand
CGTCCCGCCGGATCATCGGTGATCGCTCGGCCAAGGAGGGGCTCGCACTCCTCGAAGGTGGCGGGAAGCACGTCGTAGAATGCACGGTACGCGGCATACCCGCGACGCATCGCGGCGCGCGGATCGTTCGTTCTTCCCGCGAAGTAATGGAAGAGAGCGTTGGCGGTGCAGGCGGGCGACCTCGAATCGACGGCCACGTCGCCACGAGCGGTCGCAGCGGCGGCGAAGGCGTCGCGGACGTCCACCCTGGTGACGGCGGGAGCAAAAGACTCCACGGTTGCGCCGCCGGCGCGCAGATCGCTCACGGCGCGGTCCCACGCGGCAAGCGCTTCGGTGCTCATCTGCACGCGCGGGACGTGTGCCTCGACGAGCCCGAGCCGCGCGCCCGCGAGCGCATCGTCGCGCAGCCGCGCGAGCGGCGCGCTGTCCCACGTGCCCGCGAGCGCGAGCGAGTCCGACGCGTCCGCCCCCGCGATGGCGGCGAGGAGGAGCGCCGCGTCGGCCACCGTGCGCGCGAGCGGACCATGCGTGTCGAGATAGGGCCACGTCGGGATCACGCCCGTGCGTGGCACGAGCCCGAACGTCGGCTTCATCCCGACGACCCCGGTGAACTGCGCCGGGATGCGGTTGGATCCACCGTCGTCGGTGCCGAGCGCGGCGAACGCCATCCCGCTCGCGACCGCGACCGCGGAGCCGGCGCTCGATCCCCCGGGCGTGCGCGTGCGCGTCGAGTCGTGCGGGTTGAGAACCTGTCCGGTGTGGCTGCTTGTGCCGTTGCCGCGATAGGCGAAGTCGTCGGCGGCCGTCTTCCCCAGCACGATGGCGCCGGCGGCGCGCAGCCGCGCGACCTCGAGTGCGTCGCGGTGCACACGCTCGGGGAAGAGTCGTGCCCACTCGGCGCTGGATGCGGTGGTCGGCAGACCATTCATATCGTAGATCGCCTTGGCGAAGACGGGGACGCCATCCAATGGCCCACGAGACTGACCCCTGCCGCGGCGGGCATCGGCGGCACGAGCGTCGACGGGGGCCGTGTCGGCCAGCGCGTCGATCGCGCGCCAGGCTTGTCCCTCGGTGCGACAGCGCTCGAGTACACGGGCGGTGATTTCGGCAGCGGTCCACTCACCGCGACGGCGGCCGGCCTGATAGTCGGCGATCGTACCGGCCAGCGGATCGCTGCCGACGAACGCCCACTTCGGGAGCGGCAGCGCAACGAGTGCGGCGAGCTGCGCGAGGACTTCGCGACGCGTGGGCGACATCGGTTGCAGATGGGGGCTGGGCGTGGCGGCCGAGCGGCGGCCAGGGATAGCGGGCGCGAACGGGAGACAATTGGTGAGGGCGCCGGCCGCCGGTCAATGGCTGCGATCAAGGGGTCGGAGTCGTTAGACCGATCCCGATGGCGAATGAAACGACGCACTGCGACGATCGCCGCCGTGCGTCATGCGCGTCACCCGGCGCTGCAGCGTCATCTCGAGCGCGGCACGATAGCGCGCACTGCCCAGTGCCGTACCGGCCTTGGTGGCGCGACGAATCGCGTCCGCCGCCTCGGTCTCCTCGCGACCCGCGAACATCGCGCGATAGGATGCCTGCCGCTCGGCGGGCGTAGCACCGAGAGCCATATACAGCGAATGCGGCGTGATCAACGGGTCGGCATGGCCGTGGGCGTTGCACCCAAAGCTCGACCAGGCATAGTCACCGGGCCCGGCGACGATGCCCGCGCGGACGGGATTGCGCTCGATGTACCGACTGCACGTCAGAAAGTACAGCTGCGAATCGATGAGCGAGGATCTGAAGCGACCTTCCCACAGCGTTCCTGTACGCGCATGCCGGTCGTTGAAGTAGCGCACGTATCGTCGTCCGACCGCTTGCATCATTTGAGCGGGGCCTCGATCGGAGACGGGTGTCACGAGCAGGTGCACGTGGTTGGACATGAGCACGTACGCATGGATGGCGCAGCCGGCGCCGACACTTGCTTCGTGGAGCACCTGCCTGAAGCGCCGGAAGTCATGCGCGTCGGCGAATGATCGCCCACGATTGTTGCCACGCTGAGTGATGTGCAGCGGTTGCCCTGCCATGGCGAAGCGTGATCGGCGTGGCATGCGAGAAGCGCGAGAGGAGCAGGCTGGTGCGCCGGCGAACGACGAGGAGGTCTGGAGCTTGGCGCGTCGGGTTACGACGCTCGCACCGTTCGAGCGCGCTTGTCATCGACTTCAAGTTTCAAGGGGTTTCAAGGGGTCAGACCCCTTGATTCGTTCAAGGGGTCTGACCCCTTGAAACCCTCGAGGCCCGCGCCCGTCCGACCGGCAGCGAAATGAGCTGACCATTCGAGAGCGACTGGGAGAACGTCCACCGCTGCGTGAGAATCGACGCCACCAACTGAGCGATCGTCGTCGCCGCATGAGCCTCGCCCGCCACCCGGAATGTCACGCGCTCGCCTCCCAGCACCGCGAGCCGCATTGGTCCCGCGTCCTCAGCCAGCGCGGCGTCGGGAAGCCGGAGCGTCGCGTGCGCGCCGGGCTCCACGCGGCCGAGCAGCCACTCGCGCTGCTCGCCGACGAGATAGACGTGCACGTAGTCGCGCGCGTCGTTGTCGAAGCGGATCACGACCGGAGCGTCGTCGGAGAGAGTAGATCCCTCCGGCGCGAGGCGCGAGGGGGCGCTGACGCAGGCGCCGAGCATGAGGCTGACGGTCAGTACGGCGGCGAGTGAAACCAGGGAACGGGTGCGTGGCGTAGTCATCGTATCCTCCAGGAGCGGGAACGGCGCGCTCGGCGCCTTATCCCTAAGCGCGTAGAACGCGGCGAAACCCACTCACGGCTGGTGGTGTCCAATCGCACAGACCGGTTCTCGCCCTCAGCCTCGAGCGACCATGCCCATCACCCCACTGCCTGCCAGCGCCGCGTTGCCCTCCGCCATGAACGGTCGCGGGGCGCACGAGGTCACCGAGCTGCTGCACGCGTGGGGCGCGGGCGACGCGAGGGCGAGCGAGGAGCTCGTGCCGCTGGTCTATGCGGAGCTGCGCCGCCAGGCGCGGCGCGCCCTGCGCCGCGAAGGAGCGGGCCACACGCTCCAGGCCACGGCGCTGGTGCACGAGGCG
>JBBQDE010000390.1:0-3117 GCA_038319425.1 Gemmatimonadales bacterium | reverse complement strand
CGATCCGCAGCCGGTGACCTGGAACGCGGACGACCTCGAGATGCTCCAGCAGTTCGCGGCGACCGCAGCAGCGGATTGGGACCTGCGCAGCTCGCTCGCCGAGCATGAGGCGAACGAGCGGTGGCTGGGCTACTCGCGTAGTCACGACGTCCTCACCGGGCTCGCCAACCGGTCGCTGCTCCTCGACCGCCTGCACGCCGCGCTCGCGCGCACGTCCGTTCGCGTCATGCCCGATGACGGCGCGCCCGATCCGGCGGCCGACGCACCGCCGGAGAAGCTCGTCGCCGTATTCTTTCTCGACCTGAATGACTTCCGCTCCATCAACGAACGGTTCGGGCATCCCGTGGGCGATCGCCTGCTCGCATCGATCGGACAACGACTTCGCGTGATCGCGGGCACGAACGCGCTCGTCGCCCGGCTTGGCGGCGACGAGTTCGCGGTGCTGGTCGAGGGGATCGAGGCGCCAGAGATCGCCATGGAGCTCGCGCGGCGGTTTCGCACCCTGCTCGCGCAGCCGATGAGCATCGGCACGGACGAGATCTCGCTCACGGTCAGCGTCGGCATCGCGTTGAGCACCACGTCGACCGAGCTGCCCGAATACATGCTGCGCGGTGCTGATCTCGCGATGGCGCGCGCCAAGCGCGGGAACCACGGCAGCGAGACGGCGGAGCCGGTGTTGTTCGACTGGAAGCTCGCGACCGAATCGCGCGCGCGTCGCCGGCTCGAGAACGAGCTCCGACAGGCCGTCGATGGCGACGAGTTCGTGCTGCACTACATGCCGGTCATCGCACTCGCGACGGGACGGATCTCCGGTGCCGAGGCGCTGCTCCGCTGGCGGCATCCCGTGCGCGGTCTGCTGGCGCCGTTCGAGTTCCTGAGCGTGGCCGAAGAGCTCGACGTGATCCTCGACGTCGGGCGCTGGGTGCTGCGCGAAGCGTGTCGACAGGTGCACGAATGGAACCTCGGCGTTCCGGCCACCACGCCGCGACTCACGATCGCCGTCAACCTCTCGGCCCGACAGCTGCACGCGCCCGATCTCCTGGACGACGTCACGGAGAGCGTGCGCGCGTTCGGACAGTCGCCCTCTTCACTGGTGCTCGAGGTGAACGAGCAGGCGGTGGCACAGGACCTGGCCGGCACGGCGCGCGTGCTGGGCCGCCTCCGCACCTTCGGCGCGAAGATCCACATGGACGACTTCGGCGCGGGCAGCTCGCCGCTCGGCTATGTGCAGCGGCTGCCGCTCGACGGCGTGAAGGTGGACCACATGCTCGTCACGCGGATGGATCGTGACGAGCAGGCCATGCGGCTCGTGCGCTCGGTGGTGTCGCTGGCGCGCGAGCTCGGGCTGGACGTGGTGGCGGAAGGCGTGTCGTCCACCAGCCATCTCAAGGTGCTGCAGGGCATCGGCTGCACGCACGGGCAGGGACAGCTGTTCTCGCCGGCGGTGCCGGCTACGGGCATCACCGCGATGCTCAAGGACCGGCCCTGGTGATGCGCGGATCCGACCGCCGGCGAGACCGCTGACGATCGACTACTTCGGAATACTGACGTACTGCTCGAGCCGCGCCACTTCTGCTTTGTCCACGTACTTGCCGATTTCGCGCCGGAACTGCTCGACGTTCTTCCACGGCCGGTACTCCTCGAACTCGCGCGCCATCTTGTCGCCCACGCCGGGGATCAGCTTCATCTCGTCCTTCGACGCGGTATTCAGGTCGATCGGCTTCCAGAGCCGCGCGTAGAGCGCCTTCTTGTCGGTGACCTGGGTGCCGAGCGCCTTGTCCGCGGCGGTCATGTTGGCGTACGGACGGCCGGCGATGAGCTGATCGGCGACGGCGGCGTTCATCCCCGGCAGCGTTGCGAGCTGCTCCTTCGTCGCGGCGTTCGGGTCGAGCATGCCGCCCGACGACGCGATGCTGCCCATCGTGCCGGCGTCGGTCGCGCTGACGGTCGACGCGGAATCACGCGCCGTGACGCCGACGGTGGAGGCCGTCGCGGCGGAATCGGCCTTCGGCTCCTTGCTCCCCGCGCAGGCAGACAGGGCGACTGCGGTGAACAGCGCTGCGCTTCGAATGGTCGAGATCATATGGTCTCCGGTTCGGTGTGAAGCCCGCGCTCGAGCGCGGGGTGACGATAGGTGAAGATGAGTCCGAGCAAGCCGAGCTGCGCCATCGCGCCCGGCGCGAGCAGCGGAGTGGCGCCGCGAAGGATCTTCCAGACGAGCGGCCAGCCGCGAAGCGAATCGTCGCGTTCGAGCGCCCACTCCAGATTCCCCTTGGCGTGCAGCACGACGCCGGCGATCCCCGCCAGCACGCAGAAGACCATCACCGCCTGAAACAGCTTCACCGTGCGAGGATCGGGCCGTCGCCAGACGAGTGCGGTTGCGATGAGCGTGAGCGCGAGGACGACCAGCGGAATGACCTGCCAGACCGAATCGTAGTGCTTGAGCAGCAGCAGCTCCGGTATCAGCCCAGCGGTCCCGAGCAGCAGCAGCGCCAGAAGCAGCCGGCGAAGCGATGCCGGCGCGACTCGCCGGCCTGTGTCGTGTTCCATCGCACTCGCCACGATCAATCTCCCGGCGTCGGCTGCGGCACGGCCGCGCCATGCGAACGCGGCGCGCGATTTCCGCGGAATCGCGCCGCCGCCTTCTCGCGCCAGTCGTCGAGAATCTCGTAGACCGTCGGAATGACGAACAGCGTGAGCACGGTGCTCGTGATGGTGCCGCCGATCACCGCGCGGCCGAGTGGGCTGCGGAAGTCGGCGCCCTCGCCGCGGCCGAGCGCCACGGGGATCATGCCGGCGATGAGCGCGAGCGTCGTCATGAGGATCGGCCGCAGGCGGATCGCTCCTGCTTCGATCAACGCATCACGCATTGGCAGCCCCTTCTGTTCGTGCGTCCACTTGGCGAAGTCGATCAGCAGGATCGCGTTCTTGGCCACGATGCCCATCAGCAGGATGACGCCGATGAGGCTCATGATGTTGAGCGTGTCGTGCGTGACGAGCAGTGCGAGCACGACGCCGATGAGCGACAGCGGCAGCGACGACAGGATCGCGAGCGGATCGAGGAAGGATCCGAACTGCACGACGAGAATGAGGTACATCAGCATTACCGCGATCCCG
>JBBQDE010000389.1:0-3117 GCA_038319425.1 Gemmatimonadales bacterium | reverse complement strand
CGTGCGAAGCGCATGGTGTCCTCTCACTGGGGAGAGAGCGCGGCGGCGTGCGAGCGGTGCCCCAATCGGGGAGAGGGCACGTGGCCGTTGTAACGAAGGGTACGCCCCTAGGCAAGTGACGTGCTCGATCCCAATCGCGCAGGGGTCGCGCAACCTGCATGTGAACAGCGCGAGAAGAGGGTTTACGATCCGGCACGCCGAATCAACCCGCGTCGTAGCAATACTCGGTGTTGCACGGCCGCGACAGTCGCTGCGTTGCCGGCGCCACATCGCTGTGAGACGACCGCTCGCCTACACCGTCCGCAGCTCGCGTTTGGCTCCGTAGGTGACCTGATACCGGTCGATGGACTCGTTGATGATCCGCAGCGCTTCCTCGCTCTTCCCCCACCCCATGATCTCCACGCGCTTTCCCTCGAGATCCTTGTAGGTATGGAAGAAGTGTTCGACCTCCTTCAGCATGTGCTGGGGGATGTCGGCGATGTCGAAGTATTCCTGATGATACGGATCATGCAGGGGCACGCTGAGGATCTTGTCGTCCGGCTCGCCGCGGTCGAGCATCTTGAGCACCCCGATCGGACGCACGTCGATCTGGCAGCCGGGAAAGGTCTGCTCCTTCACGATCACCAGCACGTCGAGCGGATCATTGTCCTCGTGCAGCGTGCGCGGGATGAAGCCATAATCGCCCGGGTAGTGCACGGCGCTGAACAGGACGCGGTCGAGCTTGAGCATCCCGCTCACCTTGTCCAGCTCGTATTTGTTGCGGCTCCCCGATGGAATCTCGATCACCGCGGTGACCGACTCGGGCGGATTGGCGCCCACGGGAAGGTCATGCCACAGGTTGAGCATCAAGCGCCTCGGTTCGCCGGCACGGCCGGCCGTGAGATGGGATTGCGCGCTTCCTGCAGGTCGGTGTTCGCACCCTGCTCGCGCGTCATGGCACCCTTGTACTTCATCGCGTCCTCGCCCACGCCGAAGTTCGCCGCGTCGAGCGCCTCCACCCGACGCATGGCGTTCGGCGCCAGGTCCGGCGCACCGCTCGCCGCCGCGAACTCCGCGACTTGCTCGTCGTCGTACACGTTGGGGAGCGTGGTCACCACGAGCGGTTCAGCCAGCAGCCATTTCAGCGCCGCCTGCCCGAGCGTCATGTCCGCGGTGAGGAAGTCGAGCGACTTCACCTTCTCGACCCCGTTCACGAGCCAGCTCCGCGGCCGATGGCGGCGGTGGTCGCTCTCCGGGAACACGGTGTCCGCCGTGTACTTGCCCTCCAGCATGCCGCTGGCATGCGTGACCCGCACATTGAAGCAGCAGTTGGGGGCGTGCCGCCGGGCGGCCTCGATCATGGCCGATCCGGGATGCTGCTCGAGGACGTTCCAGATCATCTGGATGGTGTTGACGTCGGGCTCGCGTTCCATGAGCTCCACCGACTCATACAACCACCCAATGGCCGGCCCGAACGCCGCGCCCCAAGCGCGAATCTTCCCCTCGCGCTGCAGCTCCCGCAGGGTGGCCCACACCTCGGGGTCGCGCACGTGCTCCATCTTCGCGTTGTGAATCTGGAGCACGTCGATGTAGTCGGTCTCGAGCCGCTCGAGGCAACGCTCTACAGCACCGCGCAGAAAGTCCCGGTCGGTGCGCATCGGCAGCTCCTGCTGCCCGCGCCGCGCCGCGAGCGCGGCTTCGTCGTAGATGTCGTAGCCGATCTTGGTGCCGATCACGATCTCGCTGCGCCGGCCGCGGAACGCGTCCGCGAGCTGGCGTTCGGCGCGTCCATTCCCGTACGCGTCCGCGGCGTCGAAAAAGGTGATGCCGTGCTCGTCGAGGGCGCGCCGCATCATCGCCACGGCGTCGGCGTCGGTCTTGTCACCCCACCACCCGGTGGACACGGTCCAAGTGCCGAAGCCCACTTCGCTCACGCGGACGTCGGTGTTGGGGAAGGTGCGATACTTCATGCCTGCTCGCTCGTTAGGTCGTTGCGCAGTGCCCGGGCCGCATCCACCGCGAAATACGTGATGATCACGTCGGCGCCTGCGCGGCGGATGCCGAGCAGGCTCTCCATCATCGCGCGTTCGCGATCGATCCAGCCGCGCTCGGCCGCCGCCTGAATCATAGCGAACTCGCCACTCACCTGATACGCGGCCAGCGGATAGCCCGTCTCCTGCTTCACGCGCGAGACGATGTCCAGGAACGGGCCGGCCGGCTTGACCATCACCATGTCGGCGCCCTCCTCGATGTCGAGGCGGACTTCGCGCAACGCTTCCTCGGCATTGCCCGGATCCATCTGATAGCCGCGTCGGTCGCCGGTCTGCGGCGCGCTCTCCGCAGCCTCGCGGAAGGGACCGTAGAACGCGCCGGCGAACTTCGCGGAATACGCCATGATAGCGGTGCTCTCGAACCCGCCGGCGTCCAGCGCCCGGCGGATCGCGCCGACCCGCCCGTCCATCATGTCGCTCGGCGCAACGATGTCCGCGCCGGCGCGTGCGTGCGACAGCGCCTCGCGAGCGAGCAGGGCGAGCGTCGCATCGTTGTCCACCTCGCCGTCCCGAAGCACGCCGCAGTGCCCGTGCGACGTGTACTCGCACATGCAGACGTCGGTGATGACGACGAACTGCGGCAGCTCGCGCTTGAGCGCGCGCACCGCCTCCTGCACCGGCCCCGCGTCGTCCCACGCGCCCGAGCCTTCGTCGTCCTTGTGCGCGGGAATGCCGAACAGCAGCACGCCACCCACGCCCAGAGCGGCGGCGGCTCGCGCATCCTTCAGCAGCTCGTCCACCGAGGTCTGGCTCACGCCGGGCATCGACGCGATCGGCTGGCGCACGCCCGACCCCGGGCGCACGAAGAGCGGCAGCACGAGCTGCGACGGCGCGAGGCGGGTCTCGCGCACCAGACTCCGCAGGGCGGCGGTGCGGCGCAGGCGGCGCGGGCGGTAATCGGGAAACGAAGGCATCCGGGAACTACTCAGCGTGGGAAAGTTCGATGTTCTGCACGGGCCCCAACTTGAAGGCTGCCTGTCTCATTCCGGTTGTGGCGACGGAAGATGCTCGGCACGGCGGAGCCCTTCGAGGATCTCCGAGGCCCCTTCGCCGCGCAGCTGGTTCGCGAGGCGGATGCCGCTCAATG
>JBBQDE010000388.1:0-3142 GCA_038319425.1 Gemmatimonadales bacterium | reverse complement strand
GGGGCGCCGAAGATCGTGATGCCGCTCTCGCCGAGGCTGGCGCCCGCGCCGCGCGCCAGCGATCTTCGCCGCTTGCCGTACATACTCGCCGCCGGCGTCGCTGCACTGCTCCTCGCCACCGCGTGGTGGCGACTCTTCCGCAGCGTACAATCGCCGGCGCCATCGCTCAGCGCACCCGTCACGCGCGAGCGCATGGCGACGCCCGCCGGCGAGCGCACCTGCACAACCTTCGTCCCCGCCAGGCTCGTGGAGTCGCCCGCCCTGCTCCTCGTCCTCCACGGCTCACATGGAGACGCCGAGCAAATGCGTCGCTATACGGGACACGAGTTCGAGCGACTCGCCGAGGATCACGGGTTCATTGTCGTCTACCCGGAAGGCTACCGAGGCTACTGGAACGACGTGCGCCGCAAGGGCGGCTACGCGGCCAAGCGCCTCGACATCGACGACGTCGCATTCCTTCGTGCCATCGTCACACGTTACCGACGGGAGCATCACGTCGCGCGCGTGTTCGCGGTGGGCTACTCCAACGGCGGGTACATGTGCATCCGCCTGGCCCTCGAGGCTGCCGACGCCATCGATGCCTTCGCGACCATCGGCGCGAACGTCCCCACCGACGACAATTGCGTGTCGCCCGCGCTCGCGCGTCCGATGCCGGCGATGTTCGTGAACGGCACGCACGACCCGATCACTCCATATGAAGGCGGACGCGTCACCATCTTCGGCTTCAGTGACCGCGGCACCGTGCGCTCGGCGCTCGCATCGGCGGAATATTTTGCCGAGCGGCTCGGCGGCGGTGTGACCGTCGATGAAATCGGGGACCGGCGCCAATGGATGTCTCCCAACGGCGATCGGGTACTCCTCTACACCATTCACGGCGGCGGGCACGTGATTCCACAGCCGCGTTACCGGTTCGCGCGATTCGTGGGACATACGGAGATGCGATTCAACGCGCCGGCGGCGTGCTGGGACTTCTTTTCCTCTAGCAGCCGCGCCGGCGCGGCCTCAAGTTGAGGTCATGACGAGCCACGCGTCCGCCGTGCCGATTCGCGACGACGCGGCCATCGCCGCGGTGCTCGCGAAGGTCGTGATGCTCGCAGGTGCCAGCGCCGCGGCGCATCGCGAGCTTGCCGCCGTCGCGATGCCGGTGGAGTTACCCACAGGCACCGCGCTCGTGCAGCAGGGCGAGACGGGCGACGCCCTCTATATCATCGTCACGGGCCGACTGGACGTCCTGGTCGATCTCGACAGTGGCGAGCAGCAGACGCTCGCCTCGCTCGGGCCCGGCGACTGTGTCGGCGAGTTGGCCCTGCTCACGAAGGAGGCGCGATCAGCGACAGTCGTCGCGCGGACGCCGGCCGTCGCGCTGCGCATCACGGCGTCCGAGTTCGCCGAGGTCGTCGCGCGGCACCCGGCATTGCGCGCGCACGTGCTCGCAGTCGCCGCGCGACGCGTGCCGAGTCTGCGCCTGGCAGCCACGGGGCTGTTCGCCGGCATCGATGCGGCGCAGCTCGCGCGGTTCGACCACGAGTCGAACATCGTCCACGTGCGCGCCGGCGAGGTCCTGGTCCGTCAGGGCGACGCCGCGACCGACATGTTCGTCGTACTGCACGGGAGCCTCGAAGTCTTCGTGGCGGGGCGCAGCGGACGCCCGCGACTCGTTGACGTGCTCGGTCCCGGCGCGAGCGTCGGTGAGATGGCGCTGCTCTCGGACGAGCCGCGCTCCGCGACCGTGCGCGCGCTGCGCGACTCCGAGCTCGTGCGGCTCTCACGAAGCGAGATGCTGCGGTTGCTCGAGGACCATCCGCGAATGGCGATGGAGCTGTCGCGCATGCTGATTCGTCGTCTCCAGCAGACGACGGTAGCTCCATCTGTCATCCGCCTCACGCGCACGGTGGCGTTGGTGCCGGCGAACGCCGCGGACATTCCGGCCGGCTTTGCGGAACAGCTCGAGCAGGCGCTGCGCGATTCCGGCGCGTCAGTGCTGCGGCTGTCGAGCGACACCGTGGACGCCGAGCTCGGCCACTCTGCTTCGCAGGCTACGTTCGACGACGTCTCGAACGGCCGGCTGCTCTACTGGCTGAACGAGCGGGAAGAGCGATACCGCTACGTGATCTATGAGTGCGACGCCGGGCTCACGCCGTGGACCTCTCGTTGCCTCCGGCAGGCCGATCTCGTGCTCGCGGTCGCGGCAGCCGGCGCGGACCATGTGCCGGGCGACGTCGAGCGGGCGTGCATGAAGACCATCGCAGACAACGAACATGGCGCCAGCTACGAGCTGGTGCTGCTGCACCCGTCGGGCACCGTTCGTCCGCGGGACACGGCCCGCTGGCGGAATGCGAGGAACGGTGCACTGCGTGCGCACTCGCACGTCCGTGCGTCTGAGCCCGCCGACATCGCGCGGCTCGCGCGTTCCATCACCGGCACATCGATGGGACTTGTCCTGAGTGGCGGCGGCGCGCGCGGCTTCGCGCAGCTGGGCGTCATGCGCGCGCTGCGCGAAGCCGGGCTCGAGGTGGACGTGACCGGCGGGACGAGCATGGGTGCCGTGCTCGGCGGACTGCTCGCCATGGGGCACGACGTCGAGACGATCATCGAACTCGCGCGAAAGGGATTCGTCGGCTTCGAGGTGCTCAGGGACCTCACGGCACCGGTTGTGTCGCTCATGCGCGGCACGAGCACGGTAAAATTGCTCAAGACGATGTTCGGCGACGTGCAGATCGAGGATCTCTGGATTCCGTACTTCTGCGTGTCGTCGAACCTCACGCGTGCGGAGGTCGTGGTCCACGACAGCGGTCCGCTCTGGTTCGCGACGCGCGCGAGTACGTCGGTGCCAGGCATCGCGCCGCCGGTGCCGTGGCGCGGCGATCTCCTCGTGGACGGCGGCGTCCTCAACAACCTCCCCGCCGACATCATGCGCGAGCGTTGCCGCGGAAATATCGTCGCTGTCGACGTTAGTGCGGCGGTGGAGCTGCGCAGCCCGGTCGACGAAGCACCGACGCTCTCGGGCTGGCCACAACTCACGCGCGCACTTAATCCGAAAGACGGTCACGCTGCCTTCCCGAACATCCTGCGCATCTTGACGCGCACCGCCACGCTGAGCAGCGTGCACGACCAGGCGGCCATGAAAGATGTGGCCGACATC
>JBBQDE010000387.1:0-3145 GCA_038319425.1 Gemmatimonadales bacterium | reverse complement strand
CTCCTGCGGCATCGAATCGATCTCGATGCGCAGCTTCGACGCGGCCTCGTCCAGCAGATCGATCGCCTTGTCGGGCAGGAAGCGGTCGGCGATGTAGCGATGCGACAGCGTGGCCGCCGCGATCACCGCGCCGTCGGTGATGCGGATGCCGTGGTGCGCCTCGTACCGCTCCTTGAGCCCACGCAGAATCCCGATCGTCGCCTCCACGCTCGGCTCGCCGACGTACACGGGCTGGAAGCGGCGCTCGAGCGCGGCGTCCTTCTCCACGTGCTTGCGGTACTCGTCCAGCGTGGTGGCGCCCACGACGCGCAGCTCGCCGCGCGCGAGCATGGGCTTGAGCATCTGGCCGGCGTCCATCGAACCCTCCGCCTTCCCCGCGCCGACGAGGGTGTGCATCTCGTCGATGAAGGTGATGAACTGCCCCTCGCCCTCGGTGAGCTCCTTCAGCACCGCCTTGAGTCGCTCCTCGAACTCACCGCGGAACTTGGCGCCGGCGATGAGCTGGCCGAGGTCGAGGGAGACAAGGCGCTTGTCCTTGAGGCTCTCGGGGACGTCGCCGTTCACGATCCGCTGCGCGAGCCCTTCGACGATCGCCGTCTTGCCCACGCCGGGCTCGCCGATGAGGACCGGATTGTTCTTCGTCCGGCGCGACAGCACCTGGATGACGCGACGAATCTCCTCGTCGCGCCCGATCACGGGGTCGAGCTTGCCGTTCCGGGCATCCTCGGTGAGGTCGCGAGTGTACTTCTGGAGCGCCTGATACTGATTCTCCGGCGTCTGGTCAGTGACCTTGTGCGTCCCGCGCACGGCCTGCAGCGCCTGGAGGAGTGTCTTGTGCGTCGCGCCGAGGGCGCTCAACAGCGCCTTCGTCTCGGTCCCACGCGCGTCGGCGAGGGCGAGCAGCAGGTGCTCGGTGCTGACGTACTCGTCGCCGAGCTTCTTCGCCTCCTTCTCCGCCTGATCGAGCACGGCGGTGAGCTCGCGCGCCATGGTGGGCTGCGCATCGGACTGCTTCGGATAGCGCGCGATCTCGCGGCCGATGGCTTCGCGGATGGCGGCGACGTTCACGCCCAGCTTCTGGAGCAGCGGGAGGACGATGCTCTCGTCCTGCGCGAGGAGGGCGAGCAGCAGGTGCGTGTCGTAGACCTGCGGATTTCCGTGCTTCCGTGCGTCGGCCAGCGCTTCGTTCAGCGCTTCGGCGGACTTAACGGTGAGACGTTCTGGATTGATCATGCAGCAACCTGCCGTTCAGGTGATCGGTCGAGTTCAGTGGTGAGGAGCAACGCCGGTGCCGCAGCGATCCTGCCAGCATGGCAGCGTTCCGCGTGAAAACGCGAGACGCCCGGATCATGGACCCGGGCGCCGCACGGTCCGCTGCCGTCGTGTCCTGCTACTTCGACCTGAACATCTTTTTCGAGGTCCGCTCGCCGTCCACCACGAGCTCGTACACGTAGACGCCGGCGGCGGCGGGGCGGCGCGACTTGGACAGCCGGCCGTCCCAATGCCCCATATACTCTCCGCAGCTCAGCCGAAGGTTGACCATGGGCCTGTTCGTCCCGTGCAGCACCGGCGTCGCCACGAGCTGCGCCAGCACGTTGTAGATGCGGAGCGAGACGGCGTGCTGTCCACCTCGACCGTTGCAATCCTCGATCGTGAACGGGATGAAGGTTTCCGGCCTGAAGGGATTGGGATAGTTCTGTCCAAGTGTTGCGAGCTTTCGCGTTCGAGGCGGCGCGTTGGACGCCTGCCCCGCCGCTGACCCCGGCGCGATGACGCACAGGGTCAGCACGAGCGGCAGTGCTGCCCAGCGAAGGGACATGGAGGCTCCGGCTGACGAAACAGGATCCTGGTGGAGCTCCTGTGACGGGTGAATGAACGACGATCGGTCGCGAAAGTACGGCGGTGCGACGGGCGAGACAAGCGAATCACTCTCTCAAACATACCGACTGGTCCGTCACGACGGTCCGGCGCGCCGGCGACGACCGGCGGCATCGCGCAGGGTGTGCCCCGAGCGGTCCGTGAACTCCAGGAATGGAATGAGGAACTTGCGCGAGAAACCAAGCAACTCGCGCAGTTCGGCCGGCCCGTAGTCCACGCCGGGCTGCATGCCCGCGCGCAGGCGGGCCAGCAGGGCGGCGACGGTGCCGGCCGCGTAGTAGCGATCCGCTTCCACAGCCACGAGCGCTCCCTCGCGCACGAGGTGCCGCGCGATGGCGGCGAGGGTGGCCAGCGCCACCTGCAGCGACTCCGCGAGCTCATCGAGCGAGGGCGGCTCCTGGCCCGCCGCCACCAGGGCCTCGACCACCCGCCCGCGCACGGACTCCTGCGCGGTGCTCAGGCGCGGGACGAACCCCGCGATCCGCGCGAGCCCCAGGTCGACGACGATCGCCTGCTCCGCTTCCAACGCATCCAGGAGCGCCGTACTCACCGCGTCCGCGGCGCGCAGCCTGGAGCGCAACCATTGCAGCGGCGCGCCCGGCTCGAGCGGCTGCTCGGCGTGAAATGCGGTCAGCGTCTCGACCGCTGTGGTGGCGAGGTCGCGACGCGCCTCGGCGCCGATCACGCGGTCTCCCACCGCCCAGCCCTCGTGCGCGCCGGCCAGGCGCCGGGCATGCCCGGGCGTGACGCCGAGGCGCACGGGAAGCTCGGCGACCGCCACGCCGGAGGGACCAGCGTCCGCCACGACGCGCGCGAGGAGCGACTCCGGCCCTCGCTCGCCGGTGGGCCAGGCGCGGGCGCGCAGCGGGGCCAGCGGATCCAGCACGATGCCGCCGCCGAGCGTGGCGGCAGGCGACGCATCGCGCAGCACGAAGCGGTCGCCCGCCCGACAGACGATCCCCTCGTCGAGCACCACACGCGCCGAGGCGGCATCGCGCGGCGCGAGCGTGCCGCCGGGGACGACGATCCGCGCCGAGACGTCGCTTGTGCCGAGGTGCAGCCGGACGCGTGATCGAGCGCCGAGAGTGCGCGGCGCGTCTTCCAGCATGGCGACGTCGGCGCGCAGCACGCGCGTCACGCGCCACGCGGCACCCTGCACCAGCACCGCGCCGCGCGACACTTCGTCCAGATCGATCCCGGCGAGTGCGAGCGCCGCGCGATCCCCCGCCTGCACGCGCTCCACGGCATGCCCATGCGTGTGCAGTCC
>JBBQDE010000386.1:0-3165 GCA_038319425.1 Gemmatimonadales bacterium | reverse complement strand
ATCGTTAGCTTTCAACCGCATGCCTGACCCCGTCTACCTCGATCACGCCGCCACGACTCCCGTTCGCGGGGAGGTGCTGGAGGCGATGCAGCCCTTCTTCGGGGCCCGCTTCGGCAACCCGTCCAGCATGCACCGCTGGGGACGCGAGGCGCGTACGGCGCTGGACGAGGCCCGCGAGCGCGTCGCCCGGTGTCTTGGCGCCGCGTCCGACGAGGTCGTGTTCACCTCGTGCGGCACCGAGGCGGACAACATGGCGCTCATCGGCGTCTGGCGTGCCCGCGAAGGGGGCGGGCGCCGCACCGTGGTGACGACGCCCATCGAGCACAAGGCGGTGCTCGAGGCGGCGCACCAGGTGGTCAAGGAAGGGGGTGAGGAGCGGCTCGTCGCTGTTCGCCGCGGCGGGATTGTCGAGGATGCGTCGTTCGATGCGCTGGTGACGGAGGACGTCGCGGTCTGCTCGGTGATGTGGGTGAACAACGAGATGGGTGTCCTCCAGGACATCCCCGCCCTCTCGGCCCGCGCGAAGACACGCGGCGTCGTCTTCCATACCGATGCCGTGCAGGCGTTCGGCAAGGTGGACGTGAATGCGCGCACCACGCCGTTCGACGTGCTGTCCATCTCCGGCCACAAGATCGGAGCGCCGAAGGGCATCGGCGCGCTGTACATCCGCCGGGGCACGCCGATCGAGCCGCTGATGTTCGGCGGGTCGCAAGACCGTGGCCGACGCCCGGGCACCGAGAATGTGGCGATGGCGGTCGGGCTTGCACGTGCGGCGGAGCTCGCGGTGAGCGAGCGCGCGCACGAGTGGACGAAGCTGGAGACGCTGCGCGATCGACTCGAGGCCGCGCTGCTGGCGCGCATCCCCGACGCCGTCATCCACGGCCGCGGCGGCCCACGCGCGCCGCACATCACCAACGTGTCGGTGCCCGGCGTGGACAGCGAATCGATGCTGATGGCACTCGACCTGCGTGGCGTCGCGTGCTCGGCGGGCTCGGCGTGCCAGAGCGGAAGCATCTCTCCCTCGCACGTGCTCCGCGCCATCGGCGTCTCGCCGGACCTCGCCAGTGCGGCGATCCGGATGAGCCTCGGTTCGCTGACCACGGACGCCTGCATCGACCGTGTGGCGGAGCTGTTCCCCGCGCTGGTCGAGAAGGCCCGGCGTCTCACGCCCGCCTGACGGCCGGTGCGAGAGCGCGTGCTGGTGGCGATGAGTGGCGGCGTCGATTCGTCGGTGGCCGCGGCGATGCTCGTGCGACAGGGGTACGACGTGATAGGCGCAACGATGAAGCTCGGCTGCCATGGCGACGAGCTGCCGGACCGCCCTTGCTGCTCGCTCGATAGTGTGAACGACGCGCGGCGCATCTGCGACCAGCTCGGCGTGCCGCACTACGTGCTGAACCTCGAGACCGCGTTCGGGCGCGACGTCGTGCGCGACTTCGTGGACGAATACGCGCGCGGCCGCACACCGATCCCATGCGTGCGCTGCAACACCTTCACGAAGTTTCGCGACCTTGTGTACAAGGCCGACGCGATCGACGCGCGGTGGATCGCGACCGGGCACTACGCGCAAGTGCACGACGGCGTGCTGCACCGCGGGCTGGATCCCAACAAGGACCAGTCGTATTTCCTCTGGGGCATCGCGCGACCCGTGCTGTCGCGCATGCTCCTCCCCGTGGGCGCGCAGACCAAGCCGGAGACTCGGGCTGTGGCGCATGAGCTCGGCCTCGAACTGATCGCCGAGAAGGCGGAGAGTCAGGACATCTGCTTCGTGCCGGACGGCGATCACTCCACGGTGATCGCGCGGGAGCTTGGCGCCGATACGCCGGCCCTCGCGCGCGGGCCATTCATCCGCCGCGACGGCACCGTGGTGGGAGAGCACGAGGGCTACGCGCGCTTCACCGTCGGCCAGCGACGCGGCCTCCCGGGCGGCTTCCGCGAGCCGATGTTCGTGGTGGAGATCCGGCCGGCGTCGCGCGCCGTCGTGATCGGTCCGCGCGACGACCTGTTGGGTCGCGGCGTCGTGGCGCGGGAGATGAACTGGCTGGTGGATGCGCCAGCGGTCGGGCGCGAAGTGGACGTGCAGATCCGTCATCGCGCGCGCCCCGCTCGCGGCACGATCGTCCGCATCGACGCCGGCGAGGTGGAGATCGCGCTTCAGGAGCGGGTGTCGGCAATCACGCCAGGACAGTCGCTGGTCTTGTACGACGGTTCGATGGTGCTCGGCGGCGGGGTGATCGAACGCTCGCGGCGAGAGTTGCCGGTAAGAGCAGCGTAGTAAATCCCGGCTGTACCCAGTACCTCGTACCGTCTACGGGTAACTTCTACGCGCTTTTCGGCGTGGGTTTGCGCCGCGGCGCCGTAGACCCATGCCGAGTGATCGCCGGAGCGCGCAATGCTCCGTTGTGCACAACTTCCGCAAGCTGACCATCTGGCAACTCTCGCGCGATCTCGGGCCCGACATCTACCGCATTTGCGCGGGTCACGCGGCCTGAAGCACGAGACATAACCAGCCAGCTGCGGCGAGCGGCGTTGAGCATCGCCGCCAACATCGCGGAGGGTTGCGGCAGGAATTCCCGAGCAGAGACCGTTCGCGATCTCGAGATCGCGGCACATCAGCGGCGGAGACCGAGCACCACCTCGTTGTAGCGATCGAAACAGGGGATCTGGAGGAAAAGCTGGGCGAGACGCTCATCGCACGCGTCACATCGATCCGCCAGATGCTTCGTGTGCTGGTGGAACGATTGCGGAGATGAAGAGCGGTCTCGCCGAATCAGCGGTAGAAGGTACCGGTAGATGGTGCAGGTACTGAGTACTGCCGAGAATACAGCGTAGCCGGCGAGAGGGACGGCTGTCGCCTAGGCCTTGTAGTCCATCGCCTCGGCGAACTTCTTCATCGCTTCCTCCTGCTCGGGCGTCAGCTTTTCCGGCACCGTCACGTGTACCTCGATGATCAGGTCGCCGTGGCGACCGTCGCGCTCGACGCCCTGGCCGGGCACGCGGAAGCGCCTTCCCGACGTCGTGCCGGGCGGGATCTTGATCGTCACCTTCTTTCCATCCAGCGTCTTCACGCTGAGCTTCGTGCCGAGCGTGGCCTGCGCGATGTTGATCTTCACGGGCGCGATCACGTCGAGCGCTTCCCGCCGATAGAAGCGGTCCGGCTTGACG
>JBBQDE010000385.1:0-3175 GCA_038319425.1 Gemmatimonadales bacterium | reverse complement strand
GTGCCGCGCCAGCGCGAGCGCCGCGATGGACGCCGTGAGGCGGCGCGTGTAGGTGAGGAAGGTCATCGCGCTCGGCAGCCGCCCGCCCGCATCGTGCGACTCGCCCAGCAATCGCTGGAACGATTCCTCCGCGTTCACCGACGCCAGACCGATGCCGCGCCGCGCCTCCCGCAGCGATCGCCCCGCCGGCTCGCTGGTGTCGTGGAACAGGGAAACGACGCGGTCCAGGTAGTCGCGGTTCGCCCGCAGCGCCGCTGCCATGTAGCCGGGCAGCCGCATCGTCTCGGGACTCGGCCACAGCAGCCGCGAGCCGGCCAGCGCAAGCGCACCGCCCAGCAGCGTGTTCATCACGCGCGTTCCCGCGAGATGCCAGTCTCCCGCGCTCGCCTCGGCGAGCAGCACGAAGGTGGGGGTAAGGAAAATCGAGAACGCGGCGTAGTTCACCGGCAGCAACGCGACGCACGTGGCCGCGAACAGGAACGACAGCACGAGGATCGCGCGCGGATCGTGGAACAGGGCGCCAAGCGCCGCGGTGAGCAAGCCGCCGAGCACCGTGCCGGCCACCCGCTGGAACGCGCGCTGCGTCGTGATGCCGGTGTACGGCTGGAGGATGACGATCACCGTGATCGTCATCCAGTAGCCTCGCTTGAGGTCCAGCAGCTCGCCGAGCGCCACGGCGATCGTCGTCACTACTGCCACGCGCAGCGCGTAGCGGAAGATGAGCGAGTCAGGTGAGATGACGTCGCGTAGTGTCGACAGCGGAGACACAGGCTCGTCCGGCTCGGCCGTGACCGCGCTCGAACCCGGCACCGGCTGCGCCGTTCCCTCGTTGAGCGCCGCTACCGTGACGGCCGCCACGCCCGCGTACTGCGCGGCCCGGTCGAGAATCGCCGCCGCCTCGCCGTAGTGCACCATCGCCGCGCTGTCGCCGGCCGGCGCGGACGACTGCACGGCCGCGCGGAGCGCGTCGCCGTTCCAGTCGATGACGATGGGCGCGGGGTCGCCTTCCGCCTCCACGGCGGCGCTCAGTGCCTGCGCGCTCCGCGTCAGCGCCTCGAGCGACCGCGCCACCGCATCATCCGCCGCGGCGATCCTCGAGGCGGCGTGGATGCTGTCCACGGTCTCGGCCACCGCGACGACGTGGCCGAAGAGCTGGTCGACGATCTCGCCGAGCACGACGAGCCGCTCCTCGCGTCCCGTCGCGCCCGGGCGTCCGCGGCGCGACTGCGCGAGCGTGAGGCGCGCGTCTTCGAGCGCGGCCCGCACGGCGCCGCTGCCGGCCGGGAGCTCGCTGGTGTCCGTGGCGAGCGTCGCGCGCAGGTGCAGCGCGACGTCCGCCGCGTAGGCGGCCAGTGCGCGATAGCTCTCCGCCACCGCCAGCCGTGCCGGCCGGTAGGGCTGCAACGGCCAGAGCACGAGGGCGATGCCCATCGCCCACACGCTGCCGGCGACGTCGAACGCGGCGCGCGTGAGTGCGCCGTCATTCGCCTCGGGTGGAAATGCCAGGGCGATGACGAATGCCGTGAGCGTGGCGCCGCCCACGCTCACCCCCGCCGAGCCCCACGCGCGCGCCAGACTGGTCGCGAGAGCCAGGGCGAATGTCAGGGGAATCGCGAGCGCGATCCGCCCGCTCGCCACCGTACCGAGCGCGATCGACACCGCGCAGCACACGGTCACTGCGCCCATCGTGATGGCACGCACCCGGTACGGACCGCCCCGGTCGGCGAGCGCGCCGTTGAAGCCGCCGAGGCTCATCCACGTCGCGCCGCCCGTCCCCAGCAGGTGGGCGAGCAGCAGCGGCACGACGGTGGCGATCGCGGCGCGGACGCCGGCCGCGTACGCCGGCCGCGCGCGCGTCAGCGCGGTGGCGGCGCGAAGCGTGTGCAGGGTGCGGCCAAGGCGAGCGGGCATGCGCGAAACATATTCGCCGCCGGGGCACCTCGCGCTCGCCGCCGCGCATCCCCGCCGTATATTTCCTGGTGATGAGCCACGCCCATCCGCACCCGGATTCACACGACCATGTGCACGACGGGCCGGCGCACGAGCACACCCATGCGCGGGGACAGCGGTTCGGTGGCGGCCATCACCACCACCACGCGCCGGCCAACTTCGATCGCGCGTTTGCGATCGGCGTCGGGCTCAATCTCGCGTTCGTCCTGGCCGAAGCCCTCTTCGGACTGCGCGCCGGATCGCTCGCGCTGCTGGCCGACGCCGGCCACAACCTCGGCGACGTGCTCGGCCTCGCCCTCGCCTGGGCCGGCAGCGTGCTCGCGCGGCGCGGGCCGACGCCGCGCTTCACCTATGGGCTCCGCCGCTTCTCCATCCTCGCGGCGGTCGCCAATGCCGGCCTCCTGCTCGTCGCCGTCGGCGCCATCGCCATCGAGGCGGTGCAGCGGTTCGGTCACCCCAGGCCGGTCGCCAGCGGAACGGTGATGATCGTCGCCGCGATCGGCATCCTCATCAACGGCGGCACGGCGCTCGGTTTCCTGCGCGGCCGCGCCTCCGACCTCAACGTGCGCGGCGCGTTCCTTCACATGACGTCCGACGCCGTCGCGTCGGCGGGCGTCGTCGTGACGGGCCTGTTGCTCGGCATCACGGGCTGGCTGTGGCTCGACCCTGCGGTGAGCCTCCTGCTCGTCGCGCTCATCATGTGGAGCACATGGGGGCTGGCAAAGGACTCGCTCGATCTCGCGCTCGATGCGGTGCCGCCCGGCATCGACTACGAGGCCGTGAGCGGCGTGCTGCGCGCGCTCGACGGTGTCGTGGAGGTCCACGATCTCCACATCTGGGGGATGAGCACCACCGACGTGGCGCTCACGGCGCACCTCGTGCGCCCGTTCGGGGGCGGAGAGGATGCGTTGCTGGCGTCCGCCACCGAGCAGCTACGGCTGCGGTTCGGCATCTCGCACGCCACGATTCAGCTCGAGCAGGGGCTCGCGGTTCATCCGTGCGAGCTCGCCGCACCCGGCCGCGTCTAGCGCGACGCCGATCATGCGCACCGACGACGAGCACCGCGACGATGCGCCCGACTGGCTGATCGGTCGTTGGCGACTGGTGCACGCGTCGCCG
Source organism: Gemmatimonadales bacterium (assembly GCA_038319425.1). GTDB lineage: Bacteria > Gemmatimonadota > Gemmatimonadetes > Gemmatimonadales > Gemmatimonadaceae > AG11. Next base: position 106 of record JBBQDE010000385.1, on the reverse strand, counting down.
GCGATCGGCATTTCGCCGGGCACTCGCATGGAGTTTCAGCCCGACGGTGAGCTCCGCTACACCATTCCCATCGAGGGGCGCGAGCAGGTGATCGCACTCCTCTACC
>JBBQDE010000384.1:0-3184 GCA_038319425.1 Gemmatimonadales bacterium | reverse complement strand
ATCCTTCTCTCCCCAGACGATCAAGGTCGGCTGCGGCAGCGATCCCAGCTCACAATCCTCCATGTCCTCCTCGTCGATGGATCGCGCGAGCAGGAGCAGGTGGTTGAGCCCTTCGGCGCCCACGTACGGCGCGAGATACCGTGCCACGAGCTTGTCCGGCATGTTCGCGTCGTCGGCCACGCTGCGGCGAAGCACCTCGCCGAGAATCGGCGCCGCGCCCAGGATGCCGCGCGAGGAGCGAAGCGCGAACCGCGCCGTGTTCCGCTGCAGGCTGGCCACGTCGCCGGCCGGCACCTCGTCCAACGCGATCGGATTCACGAGCACCAGCCGCTCCACCCGTTCGGGCCGGCTCGCCGCGAGTCGCAGGGCTACTGCGCCGCCGAGATCGAGTCCCACCACGGTGGCCTTCGGCAGCCGGAGGGCCGTGAGGGCGCGGTCCACCAGCTCCGCCTGCGATGCGATGCCGAAGTCGGCGTCGAACGGGCGGTCGGATTCCCCGTGCCCGAACAGGTCGATGGCGAACGCGGTGCGATTGGCGAGGGCGATCTCGGGTGCCAGATCGCGCCAGACGAAGCTCGACGTCCCGAAGCCGTGGAGCAGGACGATGGGCGCGCCTCCGTGACCGTACCGCTCGACGTGAATCGAGCCCGGCCCGACCGGGATGCGCAACAGATCAGCGTCGATGGGACTCTCCTCCTCGTGCGGGATGGTGCGACATGCGTGGAAGCGGCGCGGGTGGATGCTGCCCTCGCGCCGCTCACCGGTCAAGCCTGCACGCCCCCAGTGCACCTCTCGCGCCGCCGGGTCGGGTAGGGCGGCGGACGCTGCGTTCGGGGGAAGCCCGACACTGCGTGCGGGGCATGCTTGCGTGTCAGCGGTATCACCCTAGCTTTCCCCGCGCCGGCGCGGGCTCCGACCCCTCGTGCGGGGCGGGCTGGGTCGCGAGGCTCCAGCGTCGCCGCCCGCGCCGCCCTCCATCCGCGACCAGACGGCAGCATGTCGGACCAGACGTACGACGACGGGCGCGCCCGTAACCTCGAGGGGTTGCTCCGTGCCCTCGCCGACCGGATCCGGGCGCTGGACGCCGCGGGGCAGTTGCTGGCCAACCCTGCCGAGCTCACGCGGCTCATCGGTGACGTGAAGAGCGAGCTGTTTCATTATGAGGTCCGAGCGACCTACGATACCCCCGAAGTGGCGGACAGTCGCCGCGTCGTGAATGACGCGATCAAGCAGGCAGAGCAAGGGAGTCCATGGCAAAGCACGAGCGGGACCGAGGACGGGGACGACGCCCCGGAGTGGTAACCGCCGCCAAGCGGAGCGGGCCGGGTCGCGGGTTCTGGCTCGCACTGGGCGTGCTCGCCCTGCTCGGCATCACGGGCCTGAGCTGGATGGCATCGCGCCCGAAGGCCCAGGTGTCGCGGATCGATCCCAGCCTCCCGGCCATGAAGGCGGAGGGCTATCTGCTCGGATCGCCCACGGCGCCCGTGGAAGTGATCGAGTTCGCGGACTTCGAGTGCCCGGCGTGCGGCCAGTACGCGACGATCACGGAGCCCGACGTCCGGACGCGCCTCGTCAACACCGGACAGGTGCGGATCCGCTACATCGACTATCCGCTGCCGATGCATCAGAACACCTGGGACGCGTCGCTCGCGGCCGCCTGCGCCAACGACCAGGGCAAGTTCTGGCCGATGCACGACGCGCTCTTCATCAACCAGGACCGCTGGAACTCCGAGGCGACGAAGACGCCGCGGGGTCCCATCGGCGATCTGGCGAAGGGCGTGGGGCTCGACATGTCGAAGTACGGGGCGTGCATGGACGCCAACACCCACCAGGCGAAGATCCAGTCGCACCTCGCCGAGGCAGAGAAGCGACAGATCCACTCGACGCCGACGTTCGTGTTCAACGGGCTCGTGATACCGACCGCGCTGCCGTACGACGCGTTCAAGAAGTACGTGGACGACGCGCTCAAGGCAGCGCCGGCACGAACCGACACCACGGCCGGGACGAAGCGGTGAACAAGCGCATGCTGGCGGCGGTGGTCGCGCTGGCCGGCGTGTTCGTCGCGCTCTATCTCGCGTTGTACAAGCTCGGATACATCGGCAACCTCGTCTGCGCGGTGGGTTCGTGCGAAGTGGTGCAGACGTCGAGATGGGCGACCTTCCTCGGCTATCCCGTGGCCGTGTGGGGCGTGGCGTACTACGTCGCCGTGCTCGCGATCGCGCTCGCCGGACTCGGCGCCGCCCTCGCGGATAGCCGGCGGCTGTCGCAGGTACTCGTCCTGCTGACAGCGACAGGCGTGCTGTTCTCGATCTGGCTCACGTACCTCGAGCTGTTCGTCATCAACGCGATCTGCCTGTGGTGCGTCATCTCGGCGGTGCTGGCCGTGATCCTGTTCGCGATGGCGCTGCTCGATCTGCGCGAGGTGAGCGCGCAGCGGGACGCGCGGCTCGCGGAGGCGATGGCACAGCTGCGCGTCACGGGGTACGGCCGGAGCATCCGCGACACATCCGAGGTGAGCCTGCGCGCGATCAAGGACAAGGACCGCGGTTGACGGCGTCCTGGCCGACTGTCTGGCTCGACTCGGAGAACAGAGTGCGCGAAGAGTGCAGCGCGTAATGCGTTGTAGCCGTACCGGGAGCTCCCACCGGGACGCGATACTTGCCTGATCCCGTTCGGGCAGCGGCGTTCTCTGTCCGCAGTCGGCGAGGTGGCCAGTTCACGGTCGAGTAACGACAATCGAAAGGGGCGAGCCATACGGCTCGCCCCTTTCCATTCGCGGCCAGAGAGTCCTACGCGCGCTTCGTGCGTGCGCGCGCTTCCGCCGACTCGCCGAGCCGCAACGGGGGCCGCGACGTCTCGTCGACCGGCGCCGCGCCGGTTTCCTCGCGTGAGCGACGGCGATAGGGCACGAGATCCTGGCCCAGGACGACCAGCGTGCGCGTGGCGACCGTGCTGGCCAGGGGCTCGGGAATGGACATTTGGCGCACGTACGAGTCGATCGCGCGGTCGAAGGTCATGTCTTCGGCCAGCGTATCGACGAACATCAGCGCGTTGTCCACGTGGGAGCGAATGATCGACTCTTCCGCGCGGGCCTGGGCCAGACGCAGCCGCCGCTCCGCCCCCGGATCGATCTTGCGGGAGAAGATGCTTTCGGGAAACAGTCGCTTCAGGAAGCTCCACATGG